>CAMWUU010000221.1 GCA_947177515.1 uncultured Lachnospiraceae bacterium | reverse complement strand
GGGCAGAAGTGATCAAGCGCATGGAGGAGGTGCTGGCTTACACGCCGGAACTTTTACCTGTGTTAAAGGAAGCCGGTGTGGTTGATTCCGGCGGTACAGGGCTTGTTGAGGTTCTAAAGGGTGCTTACGGGGCGATGCTTGGCAAGGAGGACTTATCGGAAGAAAAACCTTTTGATTTGGTATCTGGGGCGAAGCCGGTACCCGAAAATCTTCCGGTAAACGCAGACAGGGCGGATGCGCAGGATGGAGTGGTAAGCAGTGGGGAAATCTCAACGGCGGACATTAAATTCGGGTACTGCACAGAATTTATTATTATGCTGGAGAAGGAATATACCGCTCAGACAGAGGAAGAGTTTAAGGCATTCTTAGAGTCAATCGGGGATTCCATTGTGGTCGTATCGGACGAGGACATTGTAAAGGTCCACGTACATACGAATGACCCGGGACTTGCGATACAGCGGGCATTGACGTATGGTTCCCTTACGAGGATGAAGATTGACAATATGCGCGAGGAGCATAACGAGAAAGTGATTCTTGAAACGGAAAAGAGGGCGGGCGGTTCCTTAAAGGCAGCACAAGTGTCGGGGATGTCTGTGGATAAAAAGCCGGAGGAAAAAACAAACAAGCCAAAAGAGCCGCGCAAGCCAGTGGGATTTGTAGCTGTTTCCATTGGGGATGGTATCAATGAGATTTTTAAGGGGCTTGGCGTAGATTACCTGATTGAGGGCGGACAGACGATGAACCCGAGTACGGAGGATATGTTGAATGCGGTTGAGCAGGTCAATGCGGATACCATTTTTATCTTTCCGAATAACAGCAATATTATCCTAGCGGCAAACCAGGCAAAGGCGCTAACAGAGGATAAGGAGATTATCGTAATCCCGTCAAAGACGGTGCCGCAGGGTATCGCGGCAATGATTAATTATGTGTATGACAAATCGGCAGAAGAGAATGAGCAGTTTATGACCGAGGGGATGCACGCGGTGCGCTCCGGGCAGGTGACCTATGCGGTGCGCGACACCAGTATCGATGGCAAGGAAATCCACCAGGGCGATATTATGGGGCTTGATGACAAGACGATTGTTGCGGTTGGCAAGGATATTGCTGATACAACTATTGAGCTGGTTGATGCGATGGTGGATGAAAATTCAGAGCTGATCAGCCTGTACTATGGCAGGGAAACGTCAGGGGAGGATGCAGAAGCCGTTGCGGCGCGCATCGCAAAGCTCTACCCGGATGTGGACGTGGAGGTGCACGAGGGCGGGCAGCCGATCTATTATTATGTGTTGTCGGTAGAATAGAAAAGCGGGGCGGTGCACTAACTAGTGCCGCCCGTAGCCGGAGAGGGCTGCTGCATGCAAAAAGTTTGTGCGGCGGCTTTTTTTCGTGTGGGGTGCATGCAAAATTGGAAAAGACAGGGGGGAAACGACATGCAGCAGTGCGATCCGGTAAATTGCATCCGGGGAATCGGGGAAAAGACCGCGAAAACATTTGCCAAGCTTAATATTTTAACGGTGCGTGATCTTCTGCACCATTACCCGCGGGACTACGAAGTGTTTACGCTCCCAACGCCGATTGCAAGGCTTAGGGAAGGTGGGGTGGCAGCGATTGAAGCGGGGATTACGGCCTATGCGGAGGTAAGCCGCCAAAAGGGACTTGTGGTGGTTTCCTGCAATGTGCAGGATGCAAGCGGCACAATCCGCCTGACCTGGTTTAACCAGGCATATCTTAAAAATGTATTAAAGCGGGGGACACACTATATTTTTCGGGGGAGGGTTGTGCGCAAGGGCAGTACCCTGGTGATGGATCAGCCAAAAATATATAAAAAGGAAGAGTACCGTATACGCCTTAATGTATTGCAGCCGGTTTACCCGCTGACGGCAGGACTTACAAACCATGCGATGCAAAAGGCGGTTGACCAGGCACTTTGTCTGGCAGGTTTCCCTAATGACTATCTGCCAAGGAGGATTGCAAGGGAAAATAAGCTGATTTCACAAAAGGCGGCTTTTTTTGAAATCCATTTCCCAAAGTCCCGCGAAACAATGCTTGAGGCGAGGAAGCGCATTGTCTTTGATGAGTTTTTTACTTTTGCGGTACGCCTGCGCCAGAGAAAGGAGAACCGTCATTTAGAGGAGAACCATTATAAACTATCAGAAACGCAGGAGTGCAGGACTTTTTTAAAAAGTCTGCCTTACCAGCTTACCAAAGGACAGGAGGATGCGCTTACGGAAATCCGTCAGGATGTGGCGGGGGAGTATGTGATGAACCGCCTGATTCAGGGGGATGTCGGTTCAGGCAAGACTGTCTTAGCAGAGTATGCACTTTTGCTTGCAGCGACAAACGGCTGCCAGGGCTGCATTATGGCACCAACGGAGGTACTGGCAAGACAGCATTATGAAGTGATGCAGGCGGCATTTAAACCGCTTGGGGTGGAGGTTATGCTGCTGGCCGGCTCAATGACACCAAAGCAGAAAAAAGAAGCTTACAGGCGTATTGCGGAACATGAAGTGGATGTGATTGTTGGGACGCATACATTAATCCAGGAGAAGGTCGTTTATGACCGGCTGGCGCTGGTTGTGACAGATGAGCAGCACCGTTTTGGCGTAAAGCAGAGGGAGAACTTAGCGGGGAAGGGCGAGTATGTCCATGTGCTGGTTATGAGTGCGACACCGATCCCGCGCACCCTTGCCATTGTGCTTTACGGGGATCTGGATGTTTCGTTGGTTAAGGAACTCCCGGCAGAGCGGCTGCCCATCAAAAACTGTGTGGTGGATACCACTTATCGGCCGACGGCTTTCCGATTTATTGCCAGGCAGGTCAGTGAGGGCAGGCAGGCCTATGTTATTTGCCCGATGGTTGAGGAAAGCGAGGAAGTTGAGGCGGAAAATGTTACGGAGTATACCGCCAGGCTTAGGGGGGAATTGCCGGGGAGTGTGGTGGTGGAAGCCCTGCATGGGAAGATGAAGCCGGCGGATAAAAATGAGCGGATGGAGCGTTTTGCCTCGGGAGAAATCCAGGTACTTGTTTCCACGACCGTGGTGGAAGTAGGGGTCAATGTGCCGAATGCGTCCGTTATGATGATTGAGGATGCGGAGCGGTTCGGGCTGGCGCAGTTGCACCAGCTACGCGGGCGTGTGGGCAGGGGGGCACACCAGTCCTACTGTATATTTGTAAGCGGTTCGCAGGATGAAAAGGCAAAGGAGCGCCTGTCCGTTATGAACCGATCCAATGACGGGTTTTATATTGCGGGGGAGGATTTGAAGCTGCGCGGCCCGGGGGATGTTTTTGGTGTGCGCCAGAGCGGCGAACTACAGTTTGAACTTGGGGATATTTATCAGGATGCAGAGGTACTTGCGGCGGCGGACGCGGCAGCTAAGAGCCTGACAAAGGAGGAATATGAGCAGGTTCTAGCAGTTCTTTGGCAGACGGAGCCGGTGCATAAATCGGTATAAAAATAGAAAAAGTCTTTCATTAAACCAGAAACTGTGATAGAATGGGGAGAAAGAGTTTGCCGTTTTGGATGGACAGGAGGAAGAGCGATGAGGGCTTATCCAAATGAAAAACTTTATACGATTGCACAGGAAAATTATGATATATTACAGAAATATTGTGAGGTATTGGAGCAGGAAGGTTACTGGGAACATCCGCAGATCATCCTGAACCGGCAGATCAGTGATTTCCTGGCACTCTATATCCAGGCGATGCTAATCCAGGTGGCGGATTATATAAAGGCGCAGGATGTGGAAACGTTGCGCATGATTATCGGTGTGACGGGGAGCAACCCGCTTGCGGTTGATGAGCGGGCAGGGATTACCGAGGAGATTGCCGGGGAGGCGAAAAAACTGGTGTCGGCTCCCCCGGTTCTTTTGCAGCTTTGCAGCCTGCGCGATGTGGAACACCATAGTAGCATGACAGGGCTGTTTTTCGATGCGGTCTTAAATATTATATTTGCCACGGCATATTTAAACCGCAGGGGGGATGCCACGGTGACGCGTTATGTGCGCGAATATTACGGGCGTATCCAGTTTTTTGTACAGAATGCGAATAGCTGTGGCGCATGTGTGGATGAACAGTATATTTTTCATAAGATCTGTGTTGGGGATCTGGAAGGGAATACTGCCCTTTTAAAGGAAGCAGGCGAGGATTTTGCAGGCTATAAAAAAGAAGCATTCCTCCTTAAGGATAAGTCTGAGGGGAAGGAAAAGCCAGCAATATCCACTGTGGGTACAGTATCGGAGGTACAGGATGGCGGCACAGATGATCCGACGGATTCCGGGGATGGTTATGGTTATTCAGAGGATGAGGAGTTCGAGGAGGAAGCAGAGTATTACCAGGAGGAATTTGAGGAACCGGATGAGCTTGTCTGTGCGGATGAATTAGCGGATGTGGAAACAGTGGATATCTTACCTGTGACCGTGTTAAGTGCTGCGGAATTACTGCGCGCAGACCGCGGGAATGCGTTCGATACGCTAGTTCGGCATCACGGGCAGATAGAAGAGGAAAACGAACCTGAAGCGGACATAGTGCAAGAGGATGCAAAACGGGTTTTTGGAGCGGGGGAGGAGGTAAAGGGAGAGGAAGAAACCGTCTGTCAGGGTTCAAAATCCGTCCTGTCCCCGCCGGGTGAGGCCGGCTGCCAGGAGGCAGAAGCAAAGAAAGAGCCAGTAAAAGAAACCATATCACCTGTATCCGAGGTGGACAAAGAGGCCGCCACGCGCGCTGCACTTGCTTCCTTTAAGGCAAAACGCATGGAAAAGCTGATGAACCGGCTGGACGAGCTGGTGGGGCTTCACAATGTGAAAGAAGAAGTCAGGTCCTTGGTTAACCTGATCCGTGTGCGCAAGATGAGAGAAGAATACCATCTGCCGGGGATGCCCATGTCCTACCATATGGTTTTTACCGGGAGTCCTGGGACTGGAAAGACGACGGTGGCAAGACTGATCGGGGAGATATATCGGGAACTGGGGATTTTAAGTAAGGGTATGATGGTAGAAACGGACCGCGCAGGACTGGTGGCAGGTTATGTTGGACAGACAGCCCTAAAGGTGAAGGAGGTTGTGGACCGTGCGCGGGGAGGCATTCTTTTTATTGATGAGGCGTACACACTCTCAAGCGTGGTAGGGGGCAATGATTTTGGTACCGAGGCAATTGATATGCTGGTAAAGCTGATGGAGGATTACCGGGAGGATCTTGTAATTATTGTGGCGGGCTATACGCAGGAGATGGAAACATTCTTAAAGTCAAATACCGGGCTGATCTCCCGGTTTAACAAGTTTATTGATTTCCCGGATTACGGGGAGGGGGAACTGGTGGATATCCTTTATGGCATGGCAAAGCGGGCGGGCTTTTCGCTGCAGGAGGAAGTCCTAGAAACTGTGCGGGGCTATCTCTCACGCCTGACAGAACAGCAGAGGGATGATTTCGGGAATGCAAGGGGGATCCGCAATCTTTTTGAGAAAATGGTGGCAGCACATGCAAACCGTGTTATAGGATACGGGCAGCCAACGAAAGAGCAGCTTTCCGTAATCACATCCGAAGACTGTAAATTTTTTGCGTAAGAGGAGGTAGTATGTTAGGGATCTTATATCTGGTCATTGCGGTTTTTTGGGGGAGCGCCCTGTGCCAATGCATTTTCCCCGATATGGCGGAATGGACAGCAAGGAGTTTTTCTGGCGGAAAAATAAAACTGTGTTGCCTGTTTTTGCTTGTGCCGGCATGGATTTATACTGGCCTAATCCCGATGACCTGGCTTGTTTATATCCTCTCCTATGCGATGCGCCTGCTTAAAAACGGTATGCTCTACGCGAACCTAGCGGTAATGGCACTGTTTTTGCTGACTGGGGCAGTTATGTATATTGTGCGTAAGATAAAGGGAAAACAAAGGCTTTTGGGGTTAAAGGCAATGGCGCTTTCAAAAGGAGAGGCAGTATTTCTGGTTGCCTTGCTCTATCTTAGTTTGCGCCTGTTTTTTACAACATTTCGGATAGAGGGGGATACGCTCTATGTCGGGCTTTCTGTTTTCAGCGATTTTTCGCCGCATTTAGGGATGATCCGTTCGTTCTCGGGGGGGACGAATTTCCCGACCTCCTACTCGCATTTTGCGGGTGAGGATATCAAATACCATTTTATGTTCCAGTTTCTGGTTGGTAATCTGGAATATCTGGGAATGCGGCTTGACTTTGCATTTAATGTCCCAAGCTTGCTTGGTATGGTAAGTAC
>CAMWUU010000220.1 GCA_947177515.1 uncultured Lachnospiraceae bacterium | reverse complement strand
ATTCATGCCTTGGAGGAAATAGCCGGTTTGAAGCAACATGGAAAAAGTATTCCATATGCGTATCTGTTGTTTTTAGAAGAGATGGGTCAAAATGACAATGGATTGTTGGAGCAGGAATGGGATGGGTATACAGAAGTCAATATTGACAGTATATTAAGGGATTATCTCCGTTACATAGATGAATTTGATATTGATATGAATGAATATATGCTGTTTTCTACCCATTGGTCAGAAAGCGTGTTGTTTTTGAAACTGACAGAGGGAGAAAATCCGCCGGTTTATAAATTTGATGGACAATTGTTCTCGGGTTCGTTTGAAAACTACTTATTTCAAATGGCATTCCGGAAAGTGGAAGATACACAGTTTTTATATCAGATTGAATTTGCGGCTTCCCCAAAGAAATTTCGTGATATTTTATCTGAAAAGGCACTGCAAAGTATTCAATGGATAACGCAGATGGAATTGATAGAGTATTTATTGGAACCGTATCAATTACAAAAGACATGGTTTAGTGATGAAGTGCATTTTTATGGCATTTCATCGGAATACACGATTCACGTGGATTTGAGTTGGGCGCTTAATATTATAGTTTCCAGTGATGATCATAGCGTCCTTCAAAAAATGGACAGAAGTCTGGCTCGTTTGTTTGGGATTCAGTCGAAACAGAAAGGTTAGATATATGAAAATTGACCGACTTATTGGGATCATCACAACCTTACAACAGAAAAAAACGGTTACTGCGCCCTATCTCGCTGAAAAATTCGAGGTGTCCCGCCGCACAATTAGTCGGGATATTGAAACCATATGCAGAGCGGGTATTCCAATTATTACCACCCAAGGTGTAAATGGTGGTATATCAATTATGGATGGTTTTACACTTGATACAACCGTGTTCACTGAGCAGGAACTAACGGCCATTTTTACGGGCTTGAAATCTTTGGACAGTATCTCGCATTCGGCATCTGCGGAAAAGCTCGCAGAGAAGATTGGTGTAAATACGGCAATCAGTATTGCTAATCATATGGTGATAGACCTTTCCTCTTTTTACAAAGATGATCTTGCGCCCAAAATTGAACAGATTAAACTTGCCATAAGGCAGACCCGGTGCATTGCCTTTTGCTATTGCAATAACAGGGGTGAAGCAGATAAACGGATTGAACCGTATTTGATTGTCTTTAAATGGTCAGACTGGTATGTTTTTGGATTCTGTAAGGAGCGGCAGGATTTTCGGATGTACAAGTTGCGTCGCTTATGGAATTTACAGATTACCAATGAGATGTATGCCATCAGGAATATCCCGGAAGGAAAAAAGCAGTTTGGAACTCACATCACAGATGACTATATCGTACCGGCACTCTATGATCCATCTGTAAAATACAGGCTGATTGAAGAATACGGACATGATTGTTTTATTGAACAGGAAAATGGAAAACTATATACGGAATGGGGATTTACTACGCAAAAAGGTGCTGTGGAGTGGTTTTTAAGTTTCGGAAACAAGGTGAAAGTCCTTGGTCCTCCGGAAATGGTTGAGCTAATGAAATCCACTTTGGATTCCATAAAATTTTTGTACGAATCATGACATACAGTTGTCGTGTTTAAAATGATATACTGGAAGAAAAAGCTGGAGGTTAAAAAATATGGTTGATTCAAGATGTGGACTTCATTGCAATGGATGTGAGTATAAGGAATCTTGTGGCTGTGGCGGATGTATCGAAACAAACGGACACCCTTTCCATGGAGAATGTTCTGTTGCGGTTTGCTGCCAGAACAAAGGCATTGTACACTGTGGTGAATGCGCTGATATTCCCTGTGAGCTCCTTATGCAGTATTCCTGTGACCCTGAGCATGGCGATACTCCTCAGGGTGCCCGTATTGAGCAATGCAAGCTTTGGTATGCCCAGATGAAAGGAATCGAGTAAAATGGATGCGAAAATAATTTCTCTGCGTATGGAACGCCAATGCTTTACAAAGAAAGCGGATTACGCTGAATACATAAAACTATACCGCGATACCCAGCCGGGACATAATGTGTACTGGAACGGTTTTGGGCAACCTCCTACCCTTACGTTCCGTACCGATTTCAATGATATGGAATTTAACCGGGAGCGTCTGCTGGATCGCAAATTGGTCAAAGGACGGTTTTGCGGAGGCAATCTGGGCTTTATTGTGCCTGAGGATATGGAGATGTTCGCTGCTCTTTACCGAAAACCTCTTACAAAACCGACTATGGAACAATTACAGATTCTTGAACTTATCGAAAGAGCTGGTCCATTCAATATTCAACAAATCAAAGAAGAAACAGGAATGCTTGTAAAACAGATTACGCCGATTCTTCATCGCTTGCAGGAAGCATTTCTCATTTACGAGGATCAGTATGACGGTGAGTGGGATCGAGGCTGGTATAAATTTGTAGAGATGTTCCCAAAAGTAAATTTGGACAAGTATACAAGGCATGAAGCGCTTAAAATCATATTGCAGCGATTTGCATACAGAACCGTATGGTTTGATACGGCGATGGCAAAGTCATTCTACAGGATTCCAGAAAAGGAAATCAAACTGGCAATTGGCGATCTGGTCGCTGAGGGCATCCTGATTTCAGCAGACGCTGGCTATATATTGAGGAGTGATACAGAGCTGCTTGAAGGCTATGAGCCTAAGGTTATGAGCTTCGTTTATGCAATTCACCGTAATGACTTCCTCTATAAGGTTCAGGAGCATGTTCTAAAAGAAATGGCTAAGAAAATGTTGGCAGGACTTGAATATGATCATGAGCCTTTGCAATATCTTTTGATTGATGGCGAGTTTCACGGCGTGTCAGTCGGTCATTTCCGTAACGGACCTTACGACATAAATGATATTGTTTGTGATCTGCCAAACGCAGAAAGACGTAAAGATGAAATAATTGAGGCAGTCCGCAGGGTTAACTGCGGTAAGAACCCGCAGAGGTTTATGGGCAAAGAACTTTAAAAATATGAATAAAAAATGGGAAGCCGGACAGGACAGTAAGGAAAATCATATGCCATACATCGAAAAAGCAGTATAATTTTTTGATTGACACGTTGTGTATTTATGCCCTCTATAATTGGTGGCTGAACCGAGCAGGAGAGATTACGGGTGGGCATAGATATGATTATTTAATGTGCCTTGTCATTTACGCTTGCAAGTGTGATGTGCCAAAGGCGAAGTTAAAGGAAGATATGTATGAAGTGTTTCAGAAGTTGAAGCTGGTGGGGCATGACAATCCTTTGATCGAGGAAGATATAGAGAGTGCATTGGAAGTGTATAGCAAGGAGTATTATAATTTCAAGATTTCCGATATTGAGTATTTGACGGATATTCGCATAGAGCGGAACAAACGGAACGGAAGAAAGCAAGCTGACCATGTAAAAGTTATGAATACCATGAAAGTGTTAAAAAAACAGTTAGGAGAAGAAGCCAGAGAGGGTAGACTGAGCGCAGAGCAAAAAGTTATTGACTTTTTGCGGCAAAATCCGACAGCAAGGAAGTGTGATGTTATTCGTGGAACGGGGCTTGATAAAAAGACTGTTTATAAACACTATGAAGCGGCAAAGGAAAAAGCAAGTCAGAGCGAAGAACCGAAAGTGATAGAAACTATATTTACCCAGCGTTTGGGGCGTATCAATCGAAATGTAAATGAGCAGTAATGCGGATTTCTCACCGTGAGAAAGAAAGGAAAAAGAGTGATGAAAAAGAAAAATGTAGGGTTTGCGCTTCTCTTAATAGGGAATATTTTTGCGGCACCTGCCGATACAATCTTGTGGTATATAGGGGTAACGATAGGACTTGTTGGATTGATATTGGTTTGTTTTTCAAAAGAAGAAAATTAAAACTTGTGAGTAGTTGTAATTTAACAAAAGCATACACGATGAAGCAGCAACTACAAATCGTGAGATTGTAGTGAATCATCTAGCATATACACTTTTGTATATGTTTTTAGTAGCAGAGTACCGGCTTAACAAGAAAACAGTTTTGCCAATATTTACAGATACCTTATCGGACGGTGACGGAATGGGAGCTTGGAAATCGTCATGCGCCGGAGTATGTTTTGCGGCTTCTGGAGTATTACATCAAGAATGAAGGGCTGATGAAGAATCAATCTGATGGAGGTAGCTAGCTACAGTCTGAATACACAGGGGGAGAAGCTGCAAAAATATGCGGAATATGAAGATATGGTTATTACCGGGTAAATATTCGGATGGGGATTTTTTTAGAAAGAATGTAAAAGGGTGGCATGGGTTTTAAAAGAAATTATTTCCTGTTTTTGGAATTGAGGTGATGGTTTGACTTTACAGGATTTTTTTGGCCAGTATAAAAGGGTCGCGGTGGCTTTTTCGGGAGGTGTGGACTCCGCGTATCTTTTGTATGCGGCAAAGCGGTATGCTAAGAAAGTATGTGCTTACTATGTGAAATCTGAATTTCAGCCCCAGTTTGAGTTGGATGATGCCATAAAACTGGCGGGGAGTCTTTGCGTGGAACTAAAAATACTGGATTACAAAATACTTTCGGTTAAAGGTGTGAAGGAGAATCCCGCGGATCGCTGTTATTACTGTAAAAAAGCGATTTTTGCTGCTATTGTAGAAGCTGCAAAAGCGGACGGTTTTTCTGTTTTGCTGGATGGTACAAATGCTTCGGATGATGCGGGGGATCGTCCAGGGATGAGGGTTTTGCAGGAACTTTCGGTTCTTTCACCGCTGAGGGACTGTGGTTTAACAAAGTCGGAGATCCGGAGGCGGTCAAAAGAAGCGGGGCTATTCACATGGGATAAACCTGCGTATGCCTGTCTTGCCACAAGAATTTCTGTGGGTGAAACGATAACTGCAGAGAAGTTGGCGGCAACGGAAGCGGCGGAAGATTTTCTTACCTGTCTTGGTTTTTCTGATTTTCGTGTCCGTTCTTTTGATGGCAATGCGAAACTACAGATAACGCAGGATCAATGGGAACTTTTGGCAGGCCATCGAAAAATTATTCTGCAAAAGTTGAAAGAATACTATAAAACGGTGGTTCTTGATTTGGAGGTAAGAGGATAAATATGGAAATCCGAAAGTTGTTAGAAGGTGTCAGCGATGGAACCGTTTCCATTGATGATGCTCTTTTGAAACTGAAAATGAAACCCTTTGAGGACATAGGTTATGCCAAGGTGGATATGCACAGGGAACTTCGACAGGGTACGGCGGAGGTGATTTACGGCGCGGGCAAGACCGCAGGGCAGATTACCGGGATTGTTAAAACCATGAAAAAAAACGGGCAGGATACCATCCTTATTACCCGTCTTTCACCGGAGGCTGCCGCAGAGGTTGGGAAATCGCATCCATTAAACTACTATAAGGATGCCCGCTGCGGGATTGTAGGGGAGATACCCATTCCGGACGGAATTGGGAAAATTGTAGTAGCTACAGGAGGGACTAGCGATATTCCCGTTGCGGAGGAGGCTGCGTTGACGGCGGCTGTTCTTGGCAGCGAGGTGGTTCGGCTATATGATGTTGGAGTTGCCGGCCTGCACCGCACTCTCGCACATCTTAATGATATTATGAGTGCCAGTGTAATTATAGCGATTGCGGGAATGGAGGGTGCACTGGCCAGTGTGATTGGCGGCCTTTCGGACTGCCCGGTTATTGCGGTGCCAACCAGTGTTGGCTATGGTGCATCCTTTCATGGTCTTTCCGCTTTGTTATCCATGTTAAATTCCTGTGCCAGCGGTGTATCCGTGGTCAATATTGATAATGGGTTCGGGGCAGGATATCTTGCGAATATGATTAACCATATGACTGGAAAAAAGGAGGTATAATTTTGCGGACTTTGTATCTTGAATGTAGTATGGGAGCAGCGGGGGATATGCTGACAGCCGCGCTGCTTGAACTGCTGCCAGATCCGGATCAATTTGTGGGGGAACTCAATGCACTTGGTATTCCAGGTGTTGTGTTTAAAAGCGGACCATCTGTAAAATGTGGTATTACAGGAACCCACATGACTGTGACAGTACATGGCGAGGAAGAAGAAAGCCATGATCATAATCATACCTATAATGGTGAAGATGGACATAGCCACAATCATACCCATAACGATGAAAGCAGCCATAGCCACAATCATACCCATAACGATGAAAACAGCCATAGCCACAATCATACCCATAACGATGAAAACAGCCATAGCCACAATCATACCCATAACGATGAAAGCAGCCATAGCCACAATCATACCC
>CAMWUU010000219.1 GCA_947177515.1 uncultured Lachnospiraceae bacterium | reverse complement strand
AACGAGCAACTGGAGTCATAGTCGCTTGATCTGATTAAGTCTATAAAGCACCTAACAGAAACCGCCGAGAGAATCTCAAAAAATAACCAGAACTTGAATGAGATTGAACAGATGATGGATGATATGGCAAAGAGAGCCAAAAGTCTTGAAGAAGCCGCGCTTACAGTGGAGGATGCGGCACAATTGGCGCAGATGACGGAGGATTTGCGTTCTTTAAGGGAAAAGGTGAAGTTTATTAAGGGCGATATCTCGGCAGCGGATGGGGAAGTTAAAAGTATGAAAAAGCGCCTGGAGGAGCTTGGGAAGAATAAAGGGAAAAACCTTTTTCGGACGGTGGCTGCCGTGGAACTGGTTTGTCTTCTTGTGGTTGGGACATCCTTCTTTGTCTACCATCAGGTGCAAAAAGGAAAGACCATCCCGGTTGGCAGTGGGGATGTTACCCCAACACCACTCACCATCCCGGATGGAAAGGAGAAAGAGGGGGCAGAAAACCGTTTCCTTGTTACTGATTTAAAGGAGCGCGTGGCAGCAATGCAGCAGTCCCAGATTGCACCGTTTGTTGCAACGGTTGAGCAGGTGGATGGCAGGGAAGCACTTTGCTTTACACAGGGGAAGCTGCGTATTGTCTACTGGAACGAATACCCGCAGGAAGAAGAGGAAACAAAACTGCGCTTAGAAAACGGGGGTCGCCTGTTTATCCGGCCATGGGAATACAACCTTGCCGGAAAACTTGAACTCTTAGCACCAAAGTTCGGCGCTTATGCGGGGACGGAAGGGAACCAGCTTGTTTTTTTGCAGTATGCGGATGCGGCGGAACAGATTCCACAGCGTATTTGTATGATGGATGGGGAGCGGTTGTGGGAGTACAGTGAACTTAATTTGAAGGAGGCACTTTCCGACCTTTTTACAACGGAGTACGCGGAAGGAGCCGCTGTGCAGGATGGACATTCGAATACATATATGACAATGACAGTCGGTGCCGTCCCATATCAGTATGAGATTTCGCAGGGAACCTATACCAATGCTGTTTATAATGGCGAGAAACCGCTTTTGTTTGATCAGTATTTTGTGTTGGAACTTGCAGAGGAGAAAATGAGTTTTTCGGCGGTGGTCTACACGCCGCAGGGTGAGTACCTGGGGGAGGTTAGCGGGGAAATTGCTGCGGTAGACCGGGATATCGTGTTAAAAAATGTAAAGTTTGGTGCGTATGTCACACCGTATCAGGAGGATCCCGGCAGCACGGGCATTATTGTGCCTCGTGAGGGGCGGATGACAGAACATATCACGATCAGCGGCAAAAATAAACAGCGTTACTATATTGCCCTCTCCGATGAGGTGGCGCGCGTGGATTATGATATGGAGAGGCTGATCCAGAATGGGAACGGGTTCTTTGAATATTTTGATGAGAACGGAAATAAAATATCGCGCACGGGGATTGATGTATCCAAATACCAGGGAGATATCAACTGGAAACTTGTTAAGGATGCTGGGGTTGATTATGCTATTATAAGGCTTGGATACCGTGGGATGAACGAAGGGACGCTGGAACTTGACCCATATTTTGAGGCGAATATTGCGGCGGCAAATGAAGCGGGACTGGATGTTGGGGTTTATTTCTTCTCCCAGGCCATTACCGTTGAGGAGGCCGTTGAGGAAGCGAACATGGTATTGGAGCATATTAAGGATTATAAGTTAACATATCCTGTTATCTTTGATACCGAGGTGGTAACCACCTACAACGCGAGGGCAAACAATCTGGCACGTGACCTTAGGACTGATATCTGTATTGCGTTTTGCGATACCATTGAGGCAGCAGGGTATCGTCCAATGGTTTATGCGAATACAAGATGGATGATTCTCGGTATTGACCTAGAGCGGCTAACAAAATATGATAAATGGTATGCATACTATGGAACAACTTTTACATTCCCGTACAAATATCAGATGTTACAGTATTCCGATTCGGGGAAGGTTCCTGGAATTTCCGGTGCGGTTGACCTTGATATCAGCTTTGTGGATTATTCCAAACAATAAAAGTACCAGGAAGAAGAAATCATCCGCCCAGCATAATACAAATATATAATCGAACAGAAAAAAGTAGTAAATTCTTTCTAAAAAATAAAATTCCCACTTGAATTTTATGGGAAAGTTGGGTAGAATAAGAAACAGGGTTAGGGTTATGTCGGACAATGGTTTGACAAAAACTTAACAATCCGAAGATAACAGCCGCCAGAGGCAGGATGGCGCAGGAAGCCGGAGAGTCGGGAAGGGCTGCTGTTAAAAATATTTAGGAGGAATGAAATCATGGCAGTAAAAGTAGCAATCAATGGTTTTGGGCGTATTGGCCGTCTTGCATTCAGGCAGATGTTTGATGCGGAGGGGTATGAGGTAGTTGCGATCAACGACCTGACAAGCCCGGAGATGTTGGCACATCTGTTAAAGTATGATACCGCGCAGGGAAGATACAAATATGCGGACAGCGTATCGTTCGGCGAGGATTCCATCACTGTAAACGGCAAGAAGATCACCATCTATGCAAAGGCGAATGCAGCAGAGCTTCCGTGGGGTGAGCTTGACGTTGACGTGGTTCTTGAGTGCACGGGCTTTTATACGTCCAAGGATAAGGCGCAGGCACACATTACCGCAGGCGCAAAGAAGGTTGTTATCTCCGCGCCGGCTGGCAATGACCTTCCGACCATCGTTTACAATGTAAACCATGATACCCTGAAGAAGGAAGATACCATTATTTCCGCTGCTTCCTGTACGACAAACTGCCTTGCCCCGATGGCTAAGGCACTCAATGATTTCGCACCGATCCAGTCCGGTATCATGACGACAGTACACGCTTACACCGGCGACCAGATGATTCTTGACGGTCCGCAGAGGAAGGGTGACAAGAGAAGGAGCCGCGCAGGTGCGCAGAATATCGTTCCGAACTCCACCGGTGCTGCAAAGGCAATTGGCTTAGTTATCCCGGAATTAAACGGAAAGCTTATCGGTTCCGCACAGAGAGTTCCGGTTCCGACCGGTTCCACCACGATCCTGGTAGCTGTTGTTAAGGGTAAGGTGACAAAGGACGAGGTAAATGCGGCAATGAAGGCAGCAGCAACGGAGTCGTTTGGTTACAATACTGATGAGATCGTATCCAGCGATGTGATCGGTATGCGTTACGGTTCCCTTTTCGATGCAACACAGACCATGTGTGCACCGATGGAGGATGGCAATACCCAGGTACAGGTTGTTTCCTGGTATGACAATGAGAATTCCTATACGAGCCAGATGGTTCGCACGATCAAGTATTTCGCTGAGCTGGCATAAGCTTATTTGTGCCAGTCGGGGTTTCTTTGTAGAAAGACTCGAGAAAGGGGTCCGGTCTGTAAGGACCGGATCCCTTTTTTATGTGCAGGGGCGCATGGAAACTTACGCGAACCCGTGCAAAAAATATACCGCGGAATAGGTGTGTGGGTCGTGCGGCGGCAAATTGCGCAGGCAGGGGAACAAAAATTCCCCGCCCGACCTTAAAATAAGCCGCATAAGCGGCAGAATGTGAGGGAATCATGTTAAATAAAAAATCAGTGGATGATATTAATGTAAAAGGAAAAAGAGTGCTGGTACGCTGTGATTTTAATGTGCCGTTGCAGGATGGCCAGATTACGGATGATACCCGTTTAGTGGCGGCGCTGCCGACCATTAAGAAGTTGATTGGAGATGGCGGCAAGGTAATTCTTTGCTCCCATTTGGGCAAGCCGAAGGGGGAGCCAAAGCCGGAACTCTCGCTTAGCCCGGTTGCTGTGGCACTCGAGAAACTTCTTGGCCAGCCAGTAAAATTTGCAGCGGATCCGACTGTGGTCGGAGAGAATGCAAAGGCGGCAGTTGAGGCAATGAACGATGGTGATGTCGTACTGCTTGAGAATACCCGTTACCGTGCCGAGGAAACGAAGAACGGTGAGGCATTCTCAAAGGAACTGGCTTCGCTCTGCGATGTATTTGTTAATGATGCGTTCGGTACCGCGCACAGGGCACACTGCTCGAATGTCGGGGTAACCCAGTATGTGGATACGGCAGTGGTTGGCTATCTGATGCAGAAGGAGATCGACTTCCTTGGCAATGCGGTTAACAATCCGGTTCGTCCGTTCGTGGCAATCCTTGGCGGATCTAAAGTTTCCTCGAAAATTTCTGTTATCAACAATTTGCTGGACAAGGTTGATATTTTAATTATCGGCGGCGGCATGGCTTATACTTTTATGAAGGCAATGGGCTATGAGGTCGGAAATTCGCTGCTTGAGGCGGACTATATTGATTATGCGAAGGAAATGTTGGAGAAGGCGAAGGAGAAGGGGGTAAAACTTCTTACACCGGTGGACACTGTTGTGGCAAAAGAATTTGCAAACGATGTACCGTATCATACCGTTGCACTTGGCGGAATTGGTGCTGACGAGCAGGGGCTTGATATCGGTGAGGAAACATGCAAACTCTACGCGGATGCGATTCGCAGCGCGAAGACGGTGGTATGGAACGGGCCGATGGGTGTGTTTGAGATGTCTAATTTCGCGAAGGGTACCATTGCGGTAGCACAGGCATTAGCGGAGATTGACGCAACCACGATTATTGGCGGCGGCGATTCGGCGGCAGCAGTTAACCAGCTTGGTTTCGGTGACAAGATGACCCATATCTCGACTGGCGGCGGCGCTTCCCTTGAGTTCCTTGAAGGCAAGGAGCTTCCAGGTGTGGCAGCAGCGAACGACAAATAAAGGAAAGAGTAGGCAGGGGAAGCTGCGGATTTTACCCAAAGGCGTTCCCTGCCTGTTGTCTGGAATGTAAATAAATGGAAATTATGGATGGTCTTTTATAAGAACCGTCTGTCCGGAAAAGAGGAATTATTATGCCAAGAAGAAAGATTATCGCCGGGAACTGGAAGATGAACAAAACCCCGAGCGAAACCATTAAATTGATTGAGGAATTAAAACCGTTAGTAAAAAATGATGAGGTGGATGTTGTGTTCTGCGTGCCTGCCATTTCACTGACGACGGCGGTTGAGGCGACAAAGGGTACCAATATCGCAATCGGCGCGGAGAATATGTTCTATGAGGAGAGTGGTGCCTACACAGGTGAGATCGCACCGAACATGCTGACCGATATCGGCGTAAAATATGTGATTATCGGGCATTCCGAGCGCAGAGAATATTTTGCTGAAACGGATGAAACCGTAAATAAGAAGGTTTTAAAGGCATTTGAGCACGGCATCACCCCAATTATCTGCTGCGGCGAGTCGCTTAAGCAGAGGGAGCAGGGGATCACAATTGACTGGATCCGCCAGCAGATTAAGATTGCATTCTTAAATGTAACCGCCGAACAGGCAAAGAACGCTGTGATTGCATATGAGCCAATCTGGGCGATTGGTACCGGCAAGGTGGCAACTACCGAACAGGCGGAGGAAGTCTGCGCGGCAATCCGTGCCTGCATCAGCGAGATCTACGATGCGGCGACAGCGGATGCGATCCGTATCCAGTACGGTGGAAGTGTATCAGCCGCAAGTGCGCCGGAACTGTTCGCACAGGCGGATATCGACGGCGGTCTGGTGGGAGGCGCAAGCTTAAAGCCGGATTTTGGGAAAATCGTGAACTATAATAAATAAGCCAAATGGCATGAAAAGAGGCTGCCACAAAACAGCAATCCGGTGTGGGATACAATATGGACACAGGGTATCTGTATCGTATCCCGCAAGGTTGGTGTATTTTGTGACAGCCTTTTTAAAATAGAAAGAGCATATGTGCCATTTCGCAATAGGCAGGCTCCTAAACTGGCATTATTCCTTATTATGAATGATCCATGATCGAAAGTAAATGGGGTTGTGACAATATTCTTTCAATATACCCTTATTCTAAGGAAAAGCCCATCATCTCATTTACCACTTTGTCCACCTCTGCCTTGGTCATATAGGTAACACCTGTGATTTTGTTATCCGCATCGCGGATGATCTTAATATTAACAGTTCCCTCCGGGTTTCGGCTTATTCGGTAAAAAGTATCACCCTGTCGATGATCAAATAAAATATTTACCAAATTATCCTGATAATAATAACAGTAATCTTCCGGATTTTCGGATGTTGTGATGCCGAAAGCAGCATACTCTTCCAAAAGTGCCTTACCTTCATTATCTGTCCAGTCCCAGTACCAATCTTCATCGTGCCAGTAATCCCAGTCCTCATCATCCCAGATATCCCAGTCTTC
>CAMWUU010000218.1 GCA_947177515.1 uncultured Lachnospiraceae bacterium | reverse complement strand
CTTTAATAATACCGTTCTGAAAGGAAATAGACTCTATTGCATACCATCTATTATAACTAATAGATACTTTCCACCAAAGTTTTCTCCATCAACATTTTTAACCATAAACCATATGATAATGATTTGATTATAAAGTAGTTTACTACCAAGAAAAATATAAGTGCCTTTTCAAATACAAAAGGCGGCATCCTTTTTGATGCCGCCCAACTCAATTCCTATTTACTATAATAAATGTCCGTCCATCACTAAATTCAGCGCTTTAATCAGTTCTCCATAATATTTTCGGAAACGTATATCTTCCCATTCCATACAATGCTCAAGATCAACGTTAAAGCGGATCAGGCGATCCACAATATGCTTTGCTATCCCCGCTTTGTATTCCATATCCTGTGAATATCGATGAATCACAATATTTCCCTTTGTTTCTTCTTCCAAAAGCCGCCCATAAAGATCCAAAACAACAATCTCATTCTGCACCGCAACCTCAGTTTCACAGACAAGTTCCGAACTCCAGCTTGTCATACCGCGCAAAAATCCCTCTTCTGCCAGCTCATAGATGGAGCATCCCTTGTTCTTGTACACAAGTTCGAACGCATCCGGATAGCACTCGTAAATGATGGGACGGTTGTTTTCATCACTCAGCAAAATGAAATCAAAATCATCCTTCTTTGCACCAAACAACAATCCAGTAACCAGATTTTTTATCGCGTAGACATATGGCTTTTTGTGCGTGGATACCGCAGGCTTTAAAACCCTAAGACCTGCCGTCCTTGAAACATGGTATAACATTTCTGCTTCATTCCCCTTTCAGATTTTACAGAACCCTCTCATAAAGCAGCTTATTGTCAGTATCGTAAATACGGAAGACTAATTTTGCATCCTTATATGTATTTTCCTTAAGGTCTTCAAGCAATTCCTCCATCGTTTCTTCTAATATACTAAAAACCTCTTCTGCAGCTTCCTCAATCTCTTCCTTTGTCAGTCCCAAGTCCGTAAATTCACTGGTAGTTATGGAAAAAATTAAGGACTTATCTTGCGCATAAATCTCTGTAATAATGCCATCCTGTTCGACTTTGTACTTAGTCGAACCATACATGTCTTTTATGTAGGTTTCAATTTTATTTTCCTTTTTGTTGCTGTCCACCACGGTAACCTTGCAACTGTACGTTTTACTGTTATACTTCGCCTTGATGGTTGCCGTCCCCTCAGCTTTTGCCGTGATAACACCCTTTGAGGAAACAATCGCTACCTTTTTGTTGCTGCTGCTCCATTTTACGTCGGTCGCAGCAATATCGCCAAGTTTCAGCGTCAACTTGCTGTCCACTTCCATCATAGCCTTCGCTTTGTTAAGCTTTGGGGTTGAAGCAGCAAAAACCTTCCCTGGAACAACGGATGCAACCAGCAAAAGCAGCATCAAAACAACCGACAACCATTTCCTTTTCATAACGAAAACCCTCCTTATTTTCCATTCCGCAAATACCCCGCCATAATCCCTTATTTGGATTCCGTCTTTACACGGATACTTACGGTTTCTACAATATATTTAATCACAAATTTTAGTCTTTTTCAAGTAGAAAATACGAGTTTTTTCGTTTTTATGCAGCCACCTACAAACTGGCATATTTCTTTCCGTAACCATATATTTCCCGAAAATCAGACAGATAAGGGAAATCGTTCAGGCTTCCTATTGCCAAATACCATATTCTACGGCATTTTCAAAAATATAACGCACCTTTTCCTTTCCGGTTCTTTCATATTGTACCCGTCCCATCCCATCCACCTTCAACATAATCTCATTCTGCTTTCCCTTTTCATAAGCGAATGTTTCAAAATCATCTTCATACAGCACGCAGCCTTCCCCGCCATTGCCGTATACTTTTAGATGTATTGTAAATACGGTATCTTCCGTTACCGTTTCAACCGGTTTTGCCACTGGCAGGATACAGTCTGCTTTTACAAAAACAGGAATTTTATCATAATCCGCATTAATCTGGTAACACTGTCCTCCCTCATAGACCGTTCCCGCTTCCTCAAAAAAATCCTGCCATTTCCCCTTTGGAAGATATACGCTCCGGCTTGTGCCGTCCTCTAAGGTCATCGGCGCAACAAGCAGTTCATCCCCAAACAGATACTCATCCTCTATATTCCTTACATTTTCGTCTTCCTCATAATCAAATACAAGCGCCCGGATCGGCGGAATTCCATCTTTCCAATATTTTACAAATGCACTGTACAGATACGGCAGCAGCGACATGCGCAGCTTATGATACCTTCTACAGACTGCGGTATAGTATTCACTCTCTTGCATCCATTCTCCAGCAAGATTTTTTTCAATATCCACCTGTTTCCACGGCGGGTTCGGGATCCGCCAGCAGTTATATATTGCATGGGCGGAAAAACAGATGGTTTCCATGCGCCGAAGCAAATCTTCCCCGCTGCGGCAGTCCCTGACTTCCGGTGCCCACAACAGTCCGGAAAAACCGGATGTAACCATTCCCCGGATAAACTGTTTATGGCCATATAAATCAGAATAAAGTACGAACGGGAGCGGGGAAGCCAATGCGCCGGACGATCTTACCTGGGAGTAAGTTCTTTTATCTTCTTTGTGAAACATCTCCAAAATCAATCTCTGATAAAGCACACCGATAGCGGCATGCATCTGCTCCCCATCCATCCCGGACGGAAAGCTTGTTGTGTCCGGAAAGGACCAGCTTGAAGCATTGTAATCCGAATTATCGCATTCATCCAGCTTAAAGCCGGAAATTCCCTTCTGCACAAATTTCTGCCTGTGATAATCCTGAAAAATTTCCGCCGCCTCCTTGGTAGCAAAATCCGGCACCAGTCCGTTCCATACTTCATAATCTCCGGAAAACGCAAGGAGCTCCTCATAAAATTCCGCCGCCGGATACACAAAAACATGTTCCCAGAGATTGATTTTGTATCCCTGGTCCGTCAGTTCCTCCGTCATCTTTTCCGGATGCGGGAACAGGCTTGACCACTCATAGGTGCAGGAATAACTGTGGGAATGCCAGCCCGGCTCGAGTCCAAGCACATCAACCGGCATATGCTCTCCCCTAAACTGCTCCGCCAGACGAAGCACCGTATTTTCGTCGCTCCCCCCATAAGTGCGGTACCATATTCCAAGCCCCCACATTGGGGGCAGGCAGCCACCGCCTGCAAACAGGTTATACCGCTGCACAACCTGCTTCACATTCCCGGAAAAGAGATAGAAATCCACGCCGTCAATGGCTTTTACATCAATAATGATGCTTCTCCTCTCCTGACTTTTTTTCAGGGCATACAATGCGGATTCCGAAAATTCCTCATGTTTCTGGTTCACCTCTCTTTTATCCCCGGACTCGCCCTTTTTTGTATTGGTTCCCATATAAAACTCAACATGGCGGAAGGTATCCACAAACAGTCCGTAACCCGCAGTGGAAATATAAAAAGGAACCGGCGCATGCCCCTCCCCGGTATTTGCTACAGGGTCAGAGTTTACCCGGACAATTCTTTTGCGCCCTGCCTGATTCATGCCGTGAAGCTGCAGCCCGAAGCCGTAAATATCCTCCCCGCTGTCCATTGGCAGGGTAATCTGTACGCCCCTTCGGTTTTTGCGGCACGCAATCTGCCCTAATAGTGCGGGCAGTTCCCTTTCCTTTATTTGCTCTAACGGCTCCGCCTGCATCCGCAACTGTCGCAGCGATACCGGAGTATCCGCTTCCGGCGTTCCGATGCTTGCTTTCCATATCCCATTTGCAACTTTTTTTAATTCCATTTTACACTCCCTCTTCTGATATTTGTTCCTGCTTTTTATAAAACTCAATTTTTGCTTTAAGCCCCAATTTCACAAAATGAAATCCTGATACAAACGTATTTTCCGGGCTGTCCGGCGCATCCGCAAAGTTTTTCCTTCCGCTGTACTGAGCGGGGCTGACTATATGGCGGTCGCCGTCCATATGATGATGAGGTCCATACATATTATATGTACTTGGATATAATTCTGCATAAAGCAGGCATTCTTCATCCTCCAGTCTTTCCTGCCTGCTTCCATTCCCTATACAGATCAATCCTGTCGCTTATAAGCCTTTCTTTTCCCCCCTTTTCACAATCCTTTTCCCTTTCGAAAGAACAGCATAGACATTCTGCAATATTATCAGCATACACAAAACAGATCAGTTCTATTATTTTTTGTAAATTTATCTGTTTATTTTTATATTTTCATTATATCAGTTTGAAAACATAAAAACAATTACTTAACATGTCTTATAACTGACATATCCTGCATCCATCCCATCCGCTATAAAACCTCATTTTGTCCCGTCTGTTTCCTCAATTATAACGCGTTCAAGACCGCTTCCAGGAGCACACCCAAAATCGACCTTCCTGATTAAATTTTGCATTTGTTTGAAAAATATGTTTCCATCCCTTGCAAACACACAGGCTACAAAATGATTATTGACAGCAAATGGTAATAAGCGGCGGCACATTTTTTTGCACCCTCCTTCCGACCCTGCTTTGCCTAATACTTACAATAAGGCTTTCCTCCCTTCCTTTTCTGCACAAAAAAAGGATGCCAAAAAATTTGACATCCTGCTGCATTCCCTATAGGATTGTGGTATTGTAACATAAGGAAAGGCACCGCACACAGCGTTTGCTGACCTTGTAAAAGAAAAACACCGCCTACTTCGCATGTTCAACTAATTTTTTTAGTGCTGCCGTAAAGATTGCTGAAAAATTCACTCCCGCTTTTTTGCGATACTCTGCGAAGTCCACATATTGCCCTTAATTGCTCCTTGGCTATTTTGCTTATCGTTCTTTGTGCCAAAAATATATAAGTCTTTTTACACTATTACATTCTTCCTGACTTTCGGATAAATTTTAACAGTTTATCCCTATCCCAAAGTTGAACATTTAGTATTAAGGCATCATTCTTCGCCTGTTTCGTAAAATAACTATTAGTTAGTACAACTGCAACATCTGCCCTATATATCGCTTTTCCAGAAAAGGCTTCCTGAATAGCCCTGTTCCCTACATTTTTTTTGTATCTTTTGCATTGAATTGCATATCGCACACCTTTAAAGTTTGCCAAAATATCGATTCCATGGTCTGCACTCCCCTGCGTTACAGTAACGCGGTTAAAACCATTGCTTTTTAATAATTCTGAACAAAAATATTCAAATTCATGTCCACCCATCGTGTCAAAATCGATATTTTTATTCTTAGTATTTTTAAATTTTAATAAATATATAATTGCTATTCCTAAAATAGCTAATATGATTGGCGATCTGTATTTCCAATATATTCCAATTATACTGGCTGCTAAAATTATTATGAATATAACACTTCCCACAGCAAAATTTGAATTCTTTCTTTTCTTTGACATATGTAAATCCGCCCCCTTTCGTATGATATCTTATTATATCACATAATTGGGTATTTTCAAAGTATTTTGTCAAACATTGTCGAATTTCTTTTATCGTTTGCCTAGACTGTTTAGTAACAAGGTTCTTTGTATTTAACCCTGCTCTGCTTTCCTTACGTACAACATAAGCATTGCATTTTGCTGCGAATCGTTCTAAATCGTATTTGCCCATATATTACTGGTTCTTTACGGTTAGGGGCTTCTTTTGGAAGCAACCCGCGCCCACAAAACCACTGGTTCTTTATGGGTGGGGGACTTCTCTTTTTCGCAATTTATATTATAAGAATACCTTTCTACCTCACATTCGCTGACCCGCTTATATTTGTCCCCTTTGTCACTTTTCTTGTATACTTTTGGAATAGCCAATTCCATTTTTTGAACGATATCAGAAAAGTTTTTCTTAATTCCCCATGTTCCCTGCACTATAGTAATGATTGATACACAATTGTTTGGAAGCAATTTCAACTCGTGCGCTGAATAAAAATTTTGATTTAGATAGCTTTCATGGGATGCAACATATTTCGCTTGTTCCAATGTATCAAACTGAAGCAGAATCTCCACAATTTCTTCTCGGATGAGAAAGCATTCCATAAGCACCGAATGAACAGAAAACAATTTATTTATAAAGCTTGCATATACCTTTCCGAATTCATCTAAAGCTTTGTTCAAATCTGAAATCACTTCTTCGAATTCTTTATCCTTCACATCTTGGATCGATGGTAAGTCTTTGGAGCCATTCCTTATACCTCCATTTTCCACATTCAGCATATCAAGAATTTTGCGCATGACCTGAATGATTCCCATACTCTTTTCCTCCTAATCAAACA
>CAMWUU010000217.1 GCA_947177515.1 uncultured Lachnospiraceae bacterium | reverse complement strand
GGCCGGAATGCCTTCCGGGGAAGGGGCAGGTATCGGGATACTGCGGAACTAAAAAACAGCAGTAGCCCGATAGCTGCTGGAAGGGATTCCGGGGAAAGGCGGCCGGAATGCCTTCCGGGGAAGGGGCAGGTATCGGGATACTGCGGAACTAAAAATAGGAGGAAGAATGTTAAGCGGATTATATAGCTGGATGCGGCAGATCATAGTATTTCTTCTGGTGACGGAACTCTTAACACGGTTAACCAGTGAAAAATATCGCAAGTATTTAAAACTCGCCGTGGGACTCTGCCTGATGTTTTTAGTCGCCTCCCCGCTGCTAAAAAAACTCTCCGGGCTGGACTTTGCGCAGATGTTTAGGGAAGCGCAGCTAAGGACGGACTTTATGCCGGGGAAAATCGAGGGGGAGGGAGCCTGGCGGGATGGGGTACTTACGGAATATGAAACAGTGGTAAAGAAGCAGTTAGATGAAATCCTTGCAGGACTCTCGCTTACTGTAAAAAAAGTGCAGTTCTGGATTGAAGACAGTGTAATCGAAGGGATGAGTGTGTGGGTGGAAGGGACGGGTGAGGGGATGGATGGAGAAGAAAAAACAGAAATGGAAAAAATTTCCATAACCGAGATTGTCATTGACCTAGATAGGGAAGAAGGGGGGAAGACCGATACGGATTCCGTCACGGAATTTGTGGCGCGGATGCGGATTGCGGACTTCTATGATATGGATATAACGCATATAAATGTGATTAAGGAGGAGTAGCATGTTGCCGTGGAAAGAAAAGATGAAAGCACTGTGCGCGGGACTCGGGACGAGAAACCTCTGGCTTCTTCTGCTGGCCGCGGGGCTGTTTGCGCTCTCCATAGCGGCGGGGAGCGGGAAAAAAGAGAAGGAGGAGGAACCGGGGGCAGTGCAGGAGGTGCCGCAGGAAATAAAGGATAACAGTGTGGCGGAACTTGAGGGACGATTAAAAGAATTGCTTTCCCATATCAAGGGTGTGGGAAAGGCGGAAGTCATGATTACACTTGCCGACCAGGGGGAGAGAATTGTGTTAAAAGACCAGAAAACAGGTACCCAGTCCCTTAACGAAACGGATGGCGCAGGCGGCAGCAGGGTTAGCACCACTTCGGAAAAGGAGGAGGAAACAGTCTATGAAAATAGTGAAATACCTTTTGTAACCAAAGAATATACGGCACAGGTAGCAGGCGTACTTATTGTCTGTGAAGGCGGTGCGGATAAAAACATAGTGATGGATATTGTTTCCGCAGCAGAAGCACTTTTTAACGTGCCAGCGCATAGGATTGTAGTATTGGAAATGAAATAGGTTTTGGAAAGGGGACTACATAATGAAAGCAATTTTTAAGAAGAATCAGATCATCATTACGGCTCTGGCCATCATGATTGCGGTGGTCGGATATCTGAACTTTGCAAAGGACGCGGAGAAAGAGGACGAGAAGGAAGCGAAATTAACATCAGGAAGTTCCTATACGGAAGGTGAGGACTATGGCGATTTGTCGGCGGAGGATTTGGGTGAGGACTCCTATTTTACGTACCAGATGTCGGATAATGGGGAGATGGTACTAAAAGAAAACCGGGTGGCAGCAGGAAAGACGGATGGGAGCGACGAGGTGGACAGCAGCAGCGTAACGGATCAGAAGGACATGGAAAAAGAAGGAATGGAAAAGGGAAATAAGGAGGATGGCTCCGGTTTGGAAGGGACGGGAAAAGAAGAGAATAAGGATGCGGATAAGGAAACCAGTGGGGAAGCTGATAAAGATAAGGATGGCACGAAAGAAGATGGGGATAAAAAGAATGGGGATGGGGAAAGTACGCAGACGGATGGTGGAGCAGTACCGGGTGAAGCGGTCTTTACCAGTGTAACCATCGAGAATGGCTTTTTTTCCAATGCCAAACTGACCAGGGAGCAGATGCGCGCCAAAAACAAAGAATTATTGATGTCCGTGGTATCGGACAGTGCGGTAGCTGATGAACTCAAACAGCAGGCAATCGACGAGATCATTGCGCTGACAAATCGCGCGGAATGCGAGAATGCAGCGGAGATTTTGCTTGAGGCAAAAGGCTACAGCGGGGTTGTTGTCACGCTTTTAGAGAGCGAGGTCGATGTGGTGGTTAATGCCGAGAGCATCACAGAACAGCAGATAGCACAGATCGAGGATATTGTAAGCCGCAAGACAGGCATCGGGGCGGATGGGATTGTAATCACAACCGTAATTATGGAAGAGTAGGCAATAGTGCGGAAAAAATCAAAGGAAGATTTCGTTTGAAATTTTCCTTTGCATTCATGCTGCTTCTTTGGTATAATAAAAAAAAGAATGGATATGACTTTGTAAAACGGTATATTTTGGAGGAACCAAAGGAGCAGGAGGTAAAACATGAGCAGGGAAAACGAGAACCAGAACGGATATACAATGGAAACAGAAAGCCCCATCGGTGAGGTGAAGATTGCAGATGACGTGGTTGCGACCATTGCGGGACTTGCAACGACCGAGGTGGAAGGTGTCGCTTCCATGCAGGGGAACCTGACAAATGAGATCGTCGGCAAGCTTGGGGTAAAGAATCTTTCAAAGGGTGTCAAAATTGAGCTGATGCGCGGGAAGGTTCATGCGGAGCTGTCGGTAATCATGCGATATGGATACAGTATCCCGAAGACCTGCAACGCGATCCAGGATCGCGTTAAGACGGCAATTGAAAATATGACAGGACTCGATGTGGAGAGTGTCAATATACGGATTGTCGGTGTGGAAACGGAAAAAAGCAGGTAACCTGGGGAAGGGTATGGTAAAAAAATGACCAGACGGGAAATCAGGGAACATGTATTTGTACTTTTGTTCCAGGGAGAATTTTACGACGCGGCGGATGTGGATGTACAGAACGGGCTTTACTTTGAGAACTATGCAAAAAGCGCCTCCGGGGAAGAGATGGAATATATTGTGGGGCGCTTTGCGCGTGTAAGGGAAAATTTTGGGTCAATCGATGCACTCCTTACTAGGGCGACCAGTGGATGGAAGTTAAACCGCATGGGAAAGGTAGAGCTTTCCCTGTTACGCCTCGCAGTATTTGAGATGTGCTGTGATAAGGAAGTTCCAAAGAAAGTGGCGATCAACGAGGCAGTTGAATTGGCGAAAAAGTTTGGCGGGGATGCTTCCTCAGGATTTGTCAACGGCATCCTGGCAAAACTCGTCCAGGAATGAAGTGACGGCAGATGGGGGAATTTAGTGCTGTGTCACAAAAAGAGGCTTATACCGTGTCACAGGTGACCGGTTATATTAAAAATATATTTGAAAAAGATATGCTCCTGAACCGGGTTTCCATTAAGGGTGAGGTTTCGAACTGCAAGTATCATACCTCGGGGCATATCTATTTTACGTTAAAGGATGGGACAAGCCAGATTGCCTGTGTTATGTTTGCAGGCGCACGCGCGGGATTGAATTTTAGGATGCGCGAGGGGGATGGCGTTATCGCGTCAGGAAGCATCCGGGTCTACGAGAGGGACGGGAAATACCAGCTTTATGCGCAGAGAATTGTACTTGACGGCGTTGGGCAGCTCTATGAGCGCTTGGAGCAGTTGAAGGGGAAACTGCGGGAGGCTGGATATTTTGATATGGAACACAAGAAACCGCTGCCGGTCTTCCCGAAAAAAATTGGGGTCGTAACGGCAGGCACCGGGGCAGCATTACAGGATATCTGTAATATTGCCAGACGGCGCAACCCCTTTATCCAACTAGTATTGGCTCCTGCACAGGTACAGGGGTTTGGTGCCGCGGAGTCAGTGGCACGCGGGATTAAAAGGCTTGACCGGTACGGTGTTGACCTGATCATTGTGGCGCGGGGAGGCGGTTCCATCGAGGATCTGTGGGCATTTAATGAAGAAATCGTAGTGCGCGCTGCCTATGCCTGTGTGGCACCGATTGTTTCCGGGGTCGGGCATGAAACGGATGTGACATTAATCGACTATGTGGCAGATCTGCGCGCGCCCACGCCGTCGGCAGCAGCGGAATTGGCCGTCTTTGAGATTGCGGCGCTTGACGGGAAGCTTGCCGGCTGCCACGAAAGACTGACCCGGGCGATGTTTGGTGTGATACGGGGATACCGGGAAGCAGCATTGGCAAAAGCGGACAGGCTTGCCCTTGAAAATCCAAGAAGGGGGCTGGCTCAGAAGAAAGAGAGCCTGGCGTACAGGAAAGAGCGCTTAAAGTGCAGGATGGATGGGATAGTAAAAGAGAGAAGGGGACGTTTGGCAGGTGTGCCGGAGAGCCTTTTAAGAACTGTCCGGGGAGCGGTTGAGAAAAAGCGCCAGCGCCTTAAAATTGCAGCGGCAAGACTGGAAGGAGTATCACCGCTTGCACGTTTTGCAAAGGGGTATTCCTATGTATCGTCGGAAGAAAAAGGCGTGGTTTCCGTAAATGATGTAAAAAAAGGCGGGGAACTGGTTGTCACTGTAAGGGACGGGGAAATCTTCGCGAAGGTTACAGGGATAAAACCCGGGGGCTATATAAAGGAAGAAGAGGATAACAAATTGCTTCGTAATTAGCCGGAATTAGAACAGTTCCTAAGATAAGGCAAGGAGGTTATGGATGGCGGGAAGAAAGAAGCAGGAGAGTGCGTTGGAAGCAGCGCCAAAGCAGCAGACACTTGAAGAAACATTTGCAGAGCTTGATACGGTAATGGAGGAACTGGAAAAAGATGGGATCAGCCTCGAAGCATCCTTTGCCCTCTATCAAAGAGGGATGCAGCTTGTCAAACAGTGCAATGATTCTATTGACCGGGTGGAAAAACAGTTGATTGCGCTGGAGGAGGAAGGAATATAGATAAGGAACCGGTGAAAAAACGCGTTTGGATGGATTATAAAAATGGTAAAAAATGGTAAACTAGCATGGGGAGTAAAAAAAACGGCTCCTTAGGCAGACAACCCCAGCAAGGAAGGATGGAACCGATGGATAAGAATGGGAAAGAGCAAATCGGTGTTTCAAAGAATGTTGAAATTTCGACCGATAAGTTCAAACAGATTTTGGAGAATAAAACGGAGGATATAAACAGATTACTGGCAGGATTTCTCCCGCAGGAAGTGGGGGAACAGACCACGGTCATTTCGGCGGTAAATTACAGTGTAAACGCGGGGGGCAAGCGTCTGCGCCCGATTTTTTTGGTCGGGACGAATGAGTTGTGTGGCGGGGAGGGAATTGCGGATCCGTTAGTGGCTGCGTTTGCGGCGGCAATCGAGATGATCCATACTTATTCCCTAGTCCATGATGACCTCCCAGCTATGGATAATGATAAATACCGAAGGGGTAAGCTTACAACCCATGCTAAGTATGGTGAGGCCATGGGGATTTTGGCGGGGGATGCCCTGTTAAATCTTGCTTTTGAAATTGCGGCGGGGGCACTCGAAAAGGAAAAGGAACCGGAAAGGATTTTAGCAGGAGCAAAAGCACTCTCCATATTGTCAGTTAAATCAGGAATTTGGGGGATGATTGGCGGGCAGTCCGTCGATGTGGAAAAAACTGGGCAGCCCTTTAAAGAGGGGACGCTTGATTTTATCTACCGTTTAAAGACCGCAGCCCTGTTGGAGGCCGCCGTTATGATAGGAGGAGTACTTTCAGGTGTGACAAAAGGCGAAGCGGATCAGCTTGGGCAGATGGGTACGGCCATCGGCATGGCATTCCAGATACAGGATGATATCTTAGATATTACGGGGAATGAAAAAGTCCTTGGAAAGCCGATACACAGTGATGAGAAGAATCATAAAACAACTTACGTAACCCTGCATCCAGTCAAAAAAGCGAGGGAAGAGGTGAAACGTCTTACGGGGGAGGCTATCCAGATTTTATTACAGTTTGATAAGAAAAAGGGGAGGGATGCTACTTTTCTAATTGGGTTAGTGGATTTGCTGTCGGAGCGGGAACGCTAGCCGATGGATTGAGAGGCAAAAATGCGTACCTTGGAAAAAATAAAAAAGGCAAACGATATAAGGAATCTGCGCCCGTCGGAATATGAGGCGTTAGCGGAGCAGATCCGGGAGTTTTTGATTAAGCATGTCAGCAGGACGGGAGGGCATCTAGCATCCAACCTTGGGGTGGTCGAGCTTACGATGGCGCTGCATTTGTTCCTCGATTTCCCAAAAGACAAGTTGGTCTGGGATGTGGGCCACCAGTGTTATGTGCACAAGATCCTTACCGGGCGCGCGGAGGGGTTTGATACACTGCGCCAATATGGCGGGATGAGCGGTTTCCCGAAGAGGCGCGAGAGCAATACCGACC
>CAMWUU010000216.1 GCA_947177515.1 uncultured Lachnospiraceae bacterium | reverse complement strand
ATGCACTTTTTCAGTCAATGAAAAAAGTCAAAACATGGGATAATCAGCAATCAAAAATGTATTCAATGCAGCGCATGTATGGATTATTGTCCTAATAATATCTTAACTTTTGGATTAATTGAAAGAAAGGAAAACAACGATGGCAAATGAAAAAAAGATAGATTGTGTGATTTTAGGTTTATTAAGCCATGAAGAATTAACGGGATATGAAATAAAGAAGCGAATGGATACCACCCTCAAATATTTTTGGAGCGCAAGCTATGGTAGCATTTATCCCGCTTTGAATGATTTGGTACAGCGTGGTCTGGCTACAAAAAGGGAAGATACAGAAAGCAAAAGGAATAAGCTTATTTATACTATAACAGAAAGCGGCCGCAATTATTTAAAAAAATGGCTCACACTCCCTATTGAAAAAGACGAACTTCATTATGAAACCTTATTAAAATTATTTTTTGGTAATGAGTTGGATGAAAAACAGGCACTCCTTCACATTGAAGCATTTGAGAAAAAAATTGAAGAAGAATTACCATATCTTTTGAATGCAGAAATAATCTTAAATAAATATTTGAACAAGGACAGTGCACACAAATATTATTTGCTTACGGTAAAGTTTGGGATAAAAACTTATCAGACCTATCTGGAATGGTGTAAAGAAGCAAAAAAACTTTTGGCAGGAGGATAATGGTATGTCAGGAAATTTTGGATTTTCCTATACAGGACTACTATTTTTATTAATGTTGTTTATACCCAATATAATATGGTCAAAAAGAAAACCACAGGGATATACATCGGAAAAAGAAAATAAAATCCTGCTGTTCTTAGAACGATTGGGGGAAGCATTAACCTGTTGCTGTTCCTTGATATTTTCTGATTTTAATATACATAAATGGACACTTTGGTCTTTATGGCTGATTGCTGCTTTCCTTTTCATGGTACTATATGAAATATGGTGGGTACATTATTTTCGAAGCGAACGCAAATTATCAGATTTTTACAGCACCTTTTTCGGCATACCCCTTGCCGGGGCAACCCTTCCAGTTATTGCATTCTTTCTTTTGGGAATATATGGAAAAGTTATATATATGTTGATCGCAGTACTCCTCTTAGGGATTGGACATATAGGGATACACATACAGCACAAAAAAAGCATTAATCTTGCAAAGTAGGGGTTATTTTTTCCATAGTTAATCAGCTTTGTGGGGATTAACGGAGTAAAGGGCTGTTATGCTTCCCTTCAAAATCAGCGTTCTATCGCATAACAGGACATTGAACATAAAACAGAGAACTGACCACAAATGAATGTGATCCGTTCTCTGCCATATTCACTAACTTAGCTGCACTGATCCGTTCTGGGTGCTTCTGGATGGTTTCAGCCATTTTCATATAAGTTGCTCAAGCGTATCGCCTGATCCGCGGCGATACATGCATCTATAATTTCCTGGATATCGCCATCCATCACTTTCTCAAGTTTATAAATTGTCAGCCCGATGCGATGGTCGGTCAAACGTCCCTGTGGGAAATTGTAGGTGCGGATTTTCTCGGAGCGATCCCCTGTACCAACCTGTGATTTCCGTGCGGCAGCCTCCGCATCGTGCGCCTTTTCCAATTCCAGCTCATAAAGCCTTGACCGCAGCACTTTAAGCGCCTTATCCCTATTTTTTAACTGTGATTTCTCATCCTGGCATGAAATTACGATTCCTGTTGGGATATGGGTCAGACGCACCGCGGAGTCCGTTGTGTTTACACATTGCCCACCGTTACCGGACGAGCGGAACACGTCAAAACGGCAGTCGTTCAGGTCAAGCTGCACATCCACTTCCTCCGCCTCCGGCATAATGGCCACCGTCGCAGTCGAAGTATGGATGCGCCCCCCGGATTCCGTGACCGGGATACGCTGCACGCGGTGCACGCCACTCTCATATTTGAGCTTGGAATAAGCGCCGTTTCCCTCGATCATGAAAATAACCTCTTTGCAGCCTCCAATCCCACTCTCATTCATATTCATCATATCAATCTTCCACCGCTGCGTTTCCGCGTATTTCTGATACATGCGGAACAGTTCCGCCGCAAAGAGCGCAGCCTCATCGCCGCCCGCACCCGCGCGGATTTCCACGATGACATTCTTCTCATCATTCGGATCTTTCGGAAGCAGCAGGATTTTTAACTTCTGTTCCAAACTCTCCACATCCGCCTTCCCCTGTGCCAATTCTTCTTTTGCCAGTTCGCGCAGTTCCTCGTCACTTTCCGTATCCAGCAGCGCAAGACTGTCCTCAATATTTTTCTTTGCCTGTTTGTATTCGCGATATGTGCCTACCACCTCACCCAGGTCATTCTGTTCCTTCATCAGCTTCCGGAACCGCGCTGTGTCATTTGTGACCGTAGGCTCACTCAACTCCGCTTGAAGCTCCTCAAAGCGGCGCTCAGTATCCTCCAATTTATCAAACATTTCCATATTAATATTCCCCCTTCCGGGACGCATGGCACCCGCCCCGTCCGCGAAATTTGCTTATTTTTTAAATCTGTACTCCCTCTTAACCTTCCTATCAGAAAATGACTGCCAAGAAAGCAGATAAACCAATTAATCCCAATATCTAAAGATTTCCGAATATTATTTACTTTCCTAAAAACTGGCCGCAAACTACGCGATCAAGCCCTGCATAATCCTGTTTCACAGTGATTTCCCCAAAACCGTTCTCTTTAAGCATGGAGCAGACTTCCCTTGCCTGGTCATAACCAATTTCAAGAAAAATTCTTCCGCCCTTGCGCAGGTATGCCCCCACATCCGACACAATCCTTCGATAAAAACACAGCCCATCCAAATCACCATCCAAGGCCATGCGCGGTTCAAAATCGCGCACCTCCGGCATTAGTTTATTGATCTCCCCTGTGCGGATATAAGGGGGATTCGAAACAATCACATCGAAAGTCCCTTCCACATTTTCAAACAGGTCACTTACAAGAAACCGAACGGATACTCCCAGCCGTTCTGCATTTTTTTCCGCAATCGAAAGTGCATCCACTGAGAGATCCGTTCCAATCCCCGATTTCAAACCACCAAGCTTCGCAAGACTTAACAAAATACATCCTGACCCCGTACAAAGATCAAGAACCCTCGCACCAGCACAATGGGGAAGAGCCAGTTCAACCAGCCTCTCCGTATCCTGTCTTGGGATCAATACCGAAGGGGATACCAGAAAAGAAATCCCCATAAATTCCTGCGTCCCCGTAATATATTGCAGGGGTTCACGTGCCGCACGCCGTTTAACCGCCATTTGATATCGGTGAAATATTCCTTCATCCAATTCCCTGTCAGCCCCAAAAAACAGCTCCACAGAGGAAAGTGCTGCGACTTCCATCAGAAGATATTTTGCATCCAGTTCTGCCTCGATAACCCCCGCATCCTCCAGTTGTCCCTTCGCATCCCAAAAAGCTTCTTTTACTGTCATCCCCTGTATTCATCCTCATATTCCTGAAGCGTTTTGCCGTTCTGCTTAGTACTTGGCTGTACCATGTTTTTCTGGACAGATTTACCCGATACCCTCGTAGCCGGCCGCACAATACTTCCGCTATTTCCCTGTACAGTTCTTCCGGAGATTTTTTCCCCCGTCTGTGCAACGCCGCCATTCATCCGGACAGGGGATTTTCCTGCTGCTTTCGTGGCAGTGGCCGGTGCGCTCCCCACGGCCTTTACCGCTACTTTAGCTGGTGCCCTCTCCCCGGTTTGTGCCGCTCCCATCCCGGTTTTACTGGATGCCCTGCCTCCAATCAAAATCGGGATCTTGCCCGGCGACCTGCTTCCTGTCTGTAAAGGCCGTCCTACCGGCCTCACCGCAGTCCCTCGCTCCTGCCTATTCCTAGTTCCCCCCATTCCCGCTTTCGGACCGTCAAAAACAAAGTAATGGTCAAGTGAACTTAACTGGTCGTCCTCGTCCTCCCCATCCTTCTCCCCCATGGCAGCAGCCGTTTCGGGCATCGGAATATCCACATCCACTTTTTCCTCGGGAACATCCACTGGTTTTTTTATCTTTTTCCGACGCTTTGCAATCCCCTGTTCCTCCTGGTATCCCTGCCAGTCAAATACAGCCTCCACTGACGCAATAGCCACCTCAATCATCGAATCATCCGGCTCCCTTGTTGTAAGCTTCTGTAAAATCTCCATCAACTTGCCACCGCTCCCTGCTATGCTAATCAATTCATAGGTAATCCCCGCTATAACCGGGATCAGCAAAATGCGCAGCAGATAACGCAGCCATGCAGCATCCACGCGGATAAACATAAAAAACACAAAACTAACCAACATAACCAACAACAGAAATCCCGTATTGCAACACTTGTGGCAGCGGCTTTGCCGCCTCACATTTGCCACTGTCAGCTCCTCGCCTCCCTCAGCACAGTTTATACACTTATGTTCAGCTCCATGATACATAAAAACACGCTTAATATCTTCCAGTCTTGAAATCAGGGCAAGATAAACTACAAACATCACAATGCGCAGGACACCCTCTAGTATCAGCTCCAATGTTCCAGACTGCACAAGCCGCCCCAAAAGATTTGAAAGCAGGAGCGGAAACAGGATGAATACCGCAACCGCCATAAACAGGGAAAGTAAAATAACCCCGATATCCGTCATGGTTTCCTTCGCGCTCCCCCCCTCAGGCTCCTCCCCGCCGCAATTTGAGGAATAGGTCAGCGTGCGCGCCCCCAAAATTAACGATTCCGCAAAAACCGCCATCCCGCGGAACAGGGGAAGCTTAAACAGGCCTACCCGGTCCGCCATACTGTGAAATTCATCCTTCTTTACCTCAATCTGATTGTCCGGCTTCCTTACAGCAACCGCGTAATGTTCTTTGTTTTTCATCATTACGCCCTCTAAAACTGCCTGTCCGCCGATTCCCGATGATTTCATCGATTTCCTTCCTCTCATTCTGCCGCCATGGGCGGCTCGTTCACAGGTTTATATTTCCATTTGAAAAAAGGCTGAGATTACTACTAACCTCAGCCTGATTCTAAATATCTGCAGCTATTTTATGCCCGTCCCGGTTATTTCGTCAGACCGTAGCGGCGGTTAAACTTATCAATCGCACCGCGCGCGGCTGCAGCCTTCTGCTGGCCGGTATAAAAGGAATGGCATTTGGAACAAACTTCCACATGGATCTCCGGTTTTGTGGAACCGGTCACGAACTCGTTGCCACAGTTGCAGGTAACCTTTGCCTGGTAATACTTCGGCTGAATGGACTCTTTCATTTCTTTCACCTCTCATTATCCTTTTGTACAGCGATTTCTAACCGATGCACATGATTTTTAAACAGCTTGCTTATTATACCACAGCTTTTCTTCCTTGGCAAGTCCTAATATGCAAATTTTGTCTTTTTTATTTGTTCAATAAATTCCGCATTGTTCTTCGTTGTGGAAAACATCTGGATAATGCGCTCCACGGCATCATCCTGCTTCATCCCATTAAAAGCACGGCGCATCAGTACATTGGCCTCAATCTCCGCCTGGCACAAAAGAAGATCCTCCCGCCTGGTACTTGAACGCGGCAGGTCGATCGCCGGAAAAATACGGCGCTCAGAAAGATTACGGTCTAATACCAATTCCATATTGCCTGTTCCCTTAAATTCTTCAAAGACCACATCGTCCATACGACTGCCCGTTTCTACAAGCGCGGTTGCAAGAATGGTCAGGCTCCCCCCTTCCCGCATGTTCCTGGCCGCACCAAAAAATTTTTTCGGCATGTGCAGCGCCGCCGGGTCAAGACCTCCGGAGAGTGTCCGCCCACTTGACTGTACAGTCAGGTTATAGGCACGCGCCAGCCTTGTAATACTGTCTAGCAGGATAATCACGTCCTTGCCATGCTCGACTAATCGCTTTGCGCGCTCGATCACCATTTCTGATACCCTTTTGTGGTTTTCAGGAAGTTCATCAAACGTAGAGTAAATAACTTCCACACTCTCGCTCTGGATGGATTCCTTAATATCAGTTACTTCCTCCGGGCGCTCGTCGATCAGCAGGATGATCATATGCATCTCCGGATGATTTTTATTTACCGCATGTGCAATTTGTTTTAAGAGGGTTGTTTTTCCCGCCTTCGGCTGGGAAACAATCATACCACGCTGTCCTTTACCAATCGGGGAAACAAGATCAACAATACGCATTGCCGGTTTACAGCCGGGCGTTTCAAGATGGATGCGCTCATTTGGGAATATCGGAGTCAATTCCTCAAAGCGCGGGCGTTTCAGAGCCTCTGCGGGTGGCAGGTCATTGATCGTATTAACA
>CAMWUU010000215.1 GCA_947177515.1 uncultured Lachnospiraceae bacterium | reverse complement strand
CCCATCAGGTATGCCACACCGCCCGCCGCCATTGTGGAGGCAGAGCCAATCTCCGCCTGACAGCCACCGGAAGCGCCCGCAATAAACGCGCGTGTTGCAATCACGCCTCCAATACCGACCGCCACATACAACGCCTCCACCATCTTTTCTTCCGGAAACTTATGCTCCTCCTCCAGTGTCAAAAATACGGCGGGCAGTACCCCGCAAGCGCCCGCTGTCGGCGCGGCGACAATCCGCTTCATACAAGCGTTTGATTCCCCCATCTTAACTGCCTTTTCCATTACCCTGCCAATCAGGCTGCCGCAGAGCATCCGACCTTCCTGCACTGCCTTTCTTAGTTTTTCCCCGTCCCCGCCGGAAAGCCCGCTTGCAGAAAATAATTCCCCTTCGTAAGCGGCATCCGCCTCCTTCATTGCGCGGTACATCCCCTCAAGCGTCGCGAAAGATTCCTCGCGTGTAACATTCCTCTCCTTACAGTCATCCAACAAAACAATCTCCCAGAACGGGCAATTTTCCGCCCTAGCCCGACGCAAAATCTCTTCCATTGATTTATACATAAATAATACCCCTCATCTTTTCTAAAGACCCCACCAAATCATTCCCCGCAAGTGCAGCTCCCTGGCGGTTTGCTTATATGTCTTAGAGTATTGCTTCCCGACCTTTCTGTTCTTTATTTTAAGCTAAGATAGGTCACCTTATTAATTCCTTCCAGATGTGCAAGCCACCGGATGGATTCTTCCGGCACTTCCTGGTCGCACTCTAACACCATCACCGCGTTTCCGCCCCGCCCATCCCGGTAGAGCTGCATTGTTGCAATATTAATGGACTTATGCGCCAGCATGGAGGTGACCTCCGTCAAATGCCCCGGCTGATCCTGGTTATGCACAATCAGGGTTGGATACTCACCACAGAAATTTGCGGTCAGCCCGTCAATTTCACAAATACGCACCTGCCCGCCCCCTACGGATGCCGCTATTATCTCAAGTTCACGGCCAGATTCCCCCGTTAGCTCAAGCTTGACCGAATTTGGATGGGCATCAATCAATTCAATCCCATCCACAACAAATTCCATGCCGCGCCCTTTTGCGAGTTCAAAACTCTGCGGTATCCGCACATCATCCACATGTAACCCCAATAATCCCGCCACCAGCGCCCTGTCCGTGCCATGTCCCTTCCCCGTAGCCAAAAATGAGCCGTACAAATGGATTTTCGCCTTTTTGATTTCCTCCCCCATCAGTTTCCTCGATATATAGCCAATCTTCACTGCCCCCGCTGTATGCGAGCTTGATGGTCCAACCATAACCGGACCGATAATATCCAACATATTCATAAATTTACCCCCTGCCCGTTTTAACGGGCATTCTAACTAAGCAGACATACCAGCAAAGCAGGTATACCAGCTTTGCAGGTATACCCGTTAAAGCACGAATTCCCCCTAAAGTGACAACCAATCAGAATTTCCTTCCAATGATTCAGTCCCAATTTTACCTGGATACTATAGTTTTTTCCTGCTGCGTATAGCATCCCTTCTGGCACCTATTATAATATATTACACTCTTTATTACAATCAAAATTTATCCCCCAAGAGAAAGTTAGAAAAAACGCACATTTGTTATCTTTCCCGAAAATAATCCGCACAATATTTATAATCCAAACAATTTTCATCCTAAATAACGCCGAAATAAAATGTTATAAAAAATCTTTATAATTCTCAAGAACACTTCTGTAATTTCTTCGCACAATTTTCGAAAAAAATCGAAAATTTTCTTAAAATCCACTTGAAATTGCGACTGATATCAGTTATAATCAAGTTATCAAGAATATAAAGGGGGATACAAATCCATGAAAAAACGTATGATTGCATTTTTTGCAATGCTCCTCATGCTGCTTTCCTGCATCCCTATGGGCGGTATTACCGTGGCAGACGCAGCGGAGGACCTGATCCTGAAACTGCACTACCACCGCCCAGATAACAGCTACGACGGCTGGACTGTCTGGACATGGGCAGCCGGGATGGACGGTGCGGACTGCGCATTTGCAGAGGAAAACGGCGAGATGGTAGCAACACTTACCGTTGCTCCCGGTGTGACCAGTGTGGGCTTTATTGTCCGCACGCAGGACTGGACAAAGGACGTTGATGCGGATCAGTTTATCGATATCGCGGAAATGGTTTCCGGTACGGTACATATCTATGTCGAATCTGGCGTGGAAGGCTACACAAAAGAATACGGGGAAGATGCCGTAATCGGTGTAAGGCTCTCCAAAGCCCGCTTTGACGGTGAGAAAACAATTGTCGCGACTTTTACTGGCAAGCTTGAGGAAGACTTAAACAGTTACTTTACCGTAACTGGACCTTCTGGTACGGTTGCAATCGAGAAAGTGGAGGCAGCCTCCGATACCGAATATCATGTAGTACTGGCGGAGGAACTCAACACATCCAAAAGCTATAAGATTATCTGCGATGGCTCGGAATACAATGTGGTTATGCCAATCCTTTTCTCCACTCCGAAATTCGAGGAAGAATATACCTACACCGGGAACGACCTCGGGGCGACTTACACCAAGGAGAAGACTTCCTTCCGCGTCTGGGCACCAACTGCGGATTCTGTAACTCTTAATCTTTATTCCGGCGGTACGGCAGGCGTTTCCGACCTGATTGAGCAAATCGAGATGAAACCGGATGTAAAAGGTACCTGGATCGCAGAGAAATCCGGGGATTTAAACGGTACTTACTACACCTACCGCGTGGAAGTTGGCGGCAGGGTCAACGAGGCCTGTGACCCGTATGCGAGAACAACGGGCTTAAATGGCAACCGTGCAATGGTCATTGACCTAACGGCCACCAACCCGGAGGGCTGGGATCAGGATTCCGATCCGAACGCCGGAAAGAATTTCAACGACGCGGTTATTTATGAATTACATGTACGCGATCTTTCCACAAGCGCGGATTCGGGTATTACAAATAAGGGGAAATTCCTTGGGCTTACCGAAACCGGCACGAAATCCCCATCCGGTATCGCAACCGGACTCGACCATATCAAAGAACTTGGTGTAACCCATGTGCATTTACTGCCAATCTACGATTTCGGTTCTGTGGACGAGGGCAATATCTATGCCGAGCAATTCAACTGGGGCTACGACCCGGTCAACTACAATGTGCCGGAAGGCTCCTATTCCACCGATCCAGCAAATGGGGAAGTGCGCGTAAAAGAAATGAAGCAGATGGTGCAGGCACTGCACACAAACGGCATTAGCGTAATTATGGACGTGGTTTACAACCATGTACAGAACGCTGGAGATTTCTGTTTTAATAAAATAGTCCCGATGTATTTTACCCGTATCACCGAGGATGGCGTATACTCCAATGGCTCCGGCTGTGGCAACGACACCGCCTCCGAACGCTCCATGGTAAAAAAATACATTGTGGATTCCGTAAAATACTGGGCGGATGAATACCATATCGATGGATTCCGCTTTGACTTGGTTGGACTCCTTGATACCGAAACAGTCAACGCAATTGTGGAGGAAGTCCACAAAGACCACCCAAATGTCGTATTCTACGGCGAGGGCTGGACAATGAACACAGAAATAACAAAACCGGGCTACACCATGGCCACACAGGTGAATTCCACACAGACACCGGGCTTCGCATATTTCAGCGATACCATCCGCGACCTGCTAAAGGGCAGTGTTTTTGATGAGGGAATCGGCTATGTTTCCGGAGCACAGGGGCTTGAGGCAAAGCTTGAAAAATGTTTTATGGGACTTTCCCCGGATTGGTGCACCACCCCGGCACAGACTGTTAACTATGCTTCCTGCCACGACAATATGACCCTGATCGACCGCATCGCGGTTTCCACACCGGATGAAAGCAGGGCAAACCAGATTAAGATGAACAACCTTTCAGCAGCAATTTATTTGACCTCCGAAGGTATCCCATTTATGCAGGCGGGCGAGGAAATGCTGCGCACCAAGGTAAAGTCCGATGGAAGCTTTGACCACAACAGCTACAATTCCGGCGACAAGATTAACCAGCTTGTCTGGGAAAATCTGGCAAATGAAGAATACAAACAAGTATATGAATATTACAAAGGACTGATTGCATTCCGCAAGGCTCACGGGGCACTGCGCCTGACCAATGCAGCGGATGTGCGCAGCAATGTTGTCCCGGCACAGGGACTTCCGGCAAATGTTGTGGCATTCCATATAAACGGCGGCGTTAATGGCGAAACAGCGGATGCTCTCTATGTAATTTTCAACGCAAACAAGGACGCGGTGGAACTTACACTTCCGGAAGGAAAATGGAATGTCTATATTGACGGCGAGAAAGCCGGGACGGAAGTATTAAAGACGATTAAGAACGGCAAAGTGAATGTGGACGGGATTTCCGCAATGGTGCTTGCACAGGATGGAAATTCAGCAGGGGGCAGCAGCAATACGGTGTTCCTGATTATTGGCATTGTGGCCGTTATCGTAATTGCAGCGGCAGCCGGGTTTGTCCTTGTAAGTAAGGGAAAGAAAAACGGCGGCAAAAAATAAAATGATATCAATCTAAAGCGGGAATCGAGTAGGAGGGGGATTACTCAAATCCCCCGACCTCTCACACCATATCGCGTACCGTTCGGTATACGGCGGTTCAATCAACTTAACAAGTAACACGCGAAATAGACAACTTATCACTTTGCGAAACGGCTTCCGTTGACACATCATATTTTGAATCTTTCCATTAATTTTCAGATTTTGAATACCATTTTTCTTGCACCATTTCCCAATTTATGCTATATTACCTATCTTGATGGTTAGCCTTACTTGCCCACATTATGTATAGGCAAATGCAGCCAACTATCTTTAAGAGTTGAATCAAAAAAAGTGCTAAGCCACAATTTAAAACCCGTGACTTAGCATTTTTATCTGCGCTTCGGACAAAAATATATTCACCGTTCCACCCGCATCGGGTTGTCCAGAAAATCCCGATATGCAAGCCGTATCCCATCGGCAAGTTCCGTCTTATACCTCCACCCTAACGCCTCCGTCTTGCTCACATCCAGCAGCTTCCTCGGTGTCCCGTTCGGCTTTGTTGTATCCCATTCGATTTTCCCGGAATATCCAACTATTTTTGCCACAAGCTCTGTCAACTCCCTTATGCTTACTTCCTTCCCCGTCCCTGCATTCACAGTTTCTTCCCCGGAATAATGATTCATTAAGAACACACAAAGCTCCGCAAGGTCGTCCACATACAAAAACTCACGGAGTGGGCTACCATCCCCCCAGCAGACCACACAATCCCTCCCCGCAACCTTCGCCTCGTGGAAGCGCCGAATCAGCGCAGGCAGCACATGGCTGTGCTCGGGATGGTAATTGTCATTCGATCCATAAAGATTGGTTGGCATCAGCGAGATGTAGTCCGTACCGTACTGACGGTTTAGGAACTCACAGTATTTTAAGCCACTAATCTTCGCAAGGGCATACGCCTCATTTGTTTTTTCCAGTTCCGAGGTCAGCAGGCAGCTCTCCTTCATCGGCTGCGGTGCCATGCGCGGATAAATGCAGGAAGAGCCAAGAAATTCCAATTTTTTACAGTTGTTTTGCCAAGCCGCATGGATCACGTTCATTTCCAAGATCATATTATCATACATAAAATCTGCCAGTGCATTCTGATTGGCAAGAATCCCTCCCACCTTTGCAGCCGCAAGGAAAACATACTCCGGTTTTTCCAAAGCGAAAAACTCCTCCACATCGGTCTGACGCTTTAAATCAAGCTCGGCATGTGTCCGAGTAATAATATTGTTATAACCCTGTCTTTCCAATTCCCTGACAATCGCGGAACCAACCATACCGCGGTGGCCTGCAACATATATTTTTGAAGATTTCTCCATCATATCCCTTTTTGTACCTCCCCGATTTTTTTAAAGCATCTGGACAAAGGCATCTGCCCATGGGATCCGATATCCTACCGCTTTCCCGCCACCACATTCAAACTCATCAGCCGCCCGTTCTCAAAATCCATATGCGGCAGATAAGCACGGCTGCAGTCATCATACCCTTTTGGCAGAAACTCCTTCCAGTCATACCTTCTCACATCCACAAACCCTGCATCCTCCAAGCGTTTTTTAAGGCTCCCAAAATCAAACGTGACATAATGAAAATTAAAATCATAATCCTGCCCGCCATACAAAAGCCCTAACAGAGGGAACAAGTCATGGGTATTCTGATATTCCTCCACCACAGCTCCAAAATCCGGAACTGCGATACGGATCTGGGGGGGGGGGGGGGGGGGGGGGGGGGGGGGGGGGGGGGGGGGGGGGGGGG
>CAMWUU010000214.1 GCA_947177515.1 uncultured Lachnospiraceae bacterium | reverse complement strand
GTGTGGGAATGGCGGCACAAAGAAGAAACCCTCTGGAAATATATTGAAATTGCGCTTTAGACCTAAGGGCATGGGGGAAAGCCGCCGATATTTATATGGGTGGTTCTTCTGAATTTATTTTTGTCAGGAATTTTGTATGTCTTTGTTAAGGAAAGTGCACAAGATTTCCGAAAAATAGAGGAAGAAAAATAGAAAAATGACACAGTTTTGTCAAAGGAATCCAGTAGAATAACACAATAAGGAATTGATGGTATTGCCGGATTGTGTTTAAACTGCAAGGAAGGCAAATTACATAGGAAAGAGTTTTTTTGAATGAAGGAGGATGTTATGAAGCTGAGAAAAAAAATTGCGGCCACATTGGCATTGGCCCTGCTTCTGCAGGGAACGCCGGGGATGGCACAGCAAAGCCCGCAGATGACGGTTACGGACATTGTGGCGGATGAAACGCAAAATGAGGGTGTGGCGGAGCGTGAAATTCAGATGCCGCAGCCGGGAGATGACAGAATTGTAAGGGCGTATGCCGCGGAAGGGGATGAAGCGGATCCTAACCCTAACCCACCTGGTGGAGCAGGAGATACATCGCCATCACCAACCCCTGCCCTTAATGTAACGGATTTGGACGGTCTTAAGTTTTTCTTTATCAATGGCCCGGATAATTATGAGCAGCCGGATTTGATTGAGATGAGGAAGGGGACGGACAAACAGATTGTCTATATTGGATCTAGTTTGGGTTATGTTACATCCGATATGAGTATAACAAAATGGGAAACCTCGGAGGATCAGATTATTGAGGTAAAATCAACGAATCCCGATGAAGAGAGGAATCTTTCCCTGGAAGTAACAGCGAACCGGATCGGAACCGCTTCCCTGCGTGTGGAGATTCAAGTTAAAGTGGGGGAGGAAACGCGTACCTATTATGCTTCCACCCAGATCCAGGTACCATTGGATCTGCTGCCGGCGCAGGAGAAAGAAGGTATAAACTCATCCGAGCACTCGTCAAAAGATCAGGAGAATAAGGGAAGTGCCGAAGAATTATCAAATAGGTATGGTATGATCACAAAGGTAACGGCGAATGAAAGTGAGGATAAGAAGTCAATACAGCTTACTACGCCGGGGGATGATGAAAAATATTCCCATTATTTTCCAATGTTCCACTTTGTTAAATATCAGGAAAATGTAAATAGTTTTACCAAGAAGAACGGTGAGGAGAATAACCTGCTTGATCTTGGTACCACCCCGGAATTTTTACCTTATGCCATTGATCTTGGCAAGACGGATCCGGATGTGGTAAATGTGGATGATTTCGGCTATATTACGGCGGTTGGTGCTGGTACGACTGAAGTAACCTATAAGACACTGGATGGAAAACAGTCTAAAACGATTACGGTTATTGTTGCGCCAAGGGTAAAAAATCGTTCTGGGCAGTTTACCGACTATGCGGATTTTGTATTGCAGGTTGGGACGAATTCCCTGACCATCGAAACCAATGCGAAGATTGCAGATAATCTGAGGTGGACGCTGCGCCTAAAAAGGTCAACAGCGGAGGATACAGTAAAGCTTGAAGATAATCCATATATGAAAGTGGGGATTAGCAAGAACGATGGTGTGTTGACCTTATCAGAGATGAAAGCGGGCGTATATTATTTGGTCGGTTCGCAGAAAGAATATGAAGAATTTAATGGCCATGTTAAGAAAGTGTATATCAGGATTGTGGTTCCGATCGGGATCCAAGAACACGAACTGATTATGAATGTCGGAGATACATATGATGTTTTGTTAAATGCAAATATTCTGGATCGATATCTTTTTAGTGGAACAATTTTGGATGGGGTAGTAACAAATCCAGATGGAAGCTATGGTGATATTACGACAGAGGGAACGGGACCGCTGGTGGTTAGTTATGAAACCGGAGTTCTTACGGCAAAGCGGGAAGGAAAAGCTTGGTTGAAATTAACATATAGAGGAGAGGATAAAGATATTTTCGGTGATACCGTGTCGCCAGGACAGAATATAGGTGATGTTCTTATTTTTAAGAATACTTATTACATCCCAATCACCGTTATTGACGACATTGCCCTGAACGTGACAAGCGTGGATATGGCGGTCGGAAGCACGCTGCACCTGCGTGCCATCACCTCGAACGGAAGTGTACCGCTTGTATGGCGCACCCTGGATATGTCCGGAAAAGAGAGCAATGATATTATCACAGTGGATGAGGACGGTCTTGTAACCGCACTGAAAGAGGGGACAGCGAAGGTGGAAGTTTCGCAGACCATCCATGGGGTTACAAAGACAGCGACCTGTACCATCCGGGTTGTGGGCGCAATCACAAAAATTGAACTTGACCCGTCCTCCAAAACCATTGGGATTGGTGACTTGCTGACGATCAACGCAAAGATTACGCCAAAGATCAACAGTGCGTCCCTAAAGTGGATTACTTCGGATGCGAAGATTGTTTCCCTAGAGCAGGAGGGCGACCTTTCCGCTACGGTCAAAGGCCAGGCTGAGGGTGTTGCGGTGATTACCGCCATCAACCAGGAGAATGTTGTAGTCGGTTCCTGTATGGTTACGGTTAAGGGAGATCATTCGATTAAAAAGATTACCCTCTCCCAGACCAATGTGACTACTTCCCTGGCGGAAAAGACCCTGGTACTTTACGCGACGATCACGCCGCCGGATGCGGAAAATGAGCCGATTGTCTGGAGTTCCTCCGATCCTTCCATCGCAACGGTAGATCAGAAAGGTTTGGTGACACTGCGCAAGGCGGGTACGGTAACCATTATCTGTACCGCAAGGAATGATAGTACGATTGCTGCGAGCTGCCGTGTTACGATTACGCAGTCCGTGACAGGAATTAAGCTTGACCAGTCGAATGTAACCATGAATGTGGGTGAAACCTTCCGTCTTACCTATGTAATTAGTCCGGTCAATGCGTCAAATCCGGCGGTGACCTGGACAACAACAAATAAGTCGGTTGCAACGGTTGATAAGAACGGACTTGTGTCGGCAAAGGGCGTGGGACAGACTGCTATTATTTTAAAGACGAACGAAGGTGGCTATATGGCAACCTGCCTGATTAATGTCAACCGTGTGGCGACAGCAGTCAGGCTGGATGCGACCTCCATTGTATTAAATGTTGGGGATTACTATAATTTTGAAACGACGATCACCCCAGCGGACAGTACGGATAAAACCCTGACCTGGGAGATTTCCGATAAAGGGGTTGTGGCGGTCAGCAACCGTGGGAAAGTGATTGCGAAAAAGGTTGGCGTGGCGGTGGTCATGGCCAAAACAAAGAGCGGCTCAACGGCCTACTGTACTGTAACCGTGCAGCAGGGTGTGACCGGGCTGAAACTTGATGAACATGAAGAGGAAATATTTATCGGGGATGAGTGGGAACTTACCGCAACAGTTTCGCCGAAAAATGCGACGAACCAGGAGGTAAAATGGACTTCTTCGGACAGAAGTGTTGCGTCTGTTGATAAGGAAGGGCGTGTTAAGGGTCTGAAAGAAGGACTTACCATTATCACCTGTACAACGGTGGACGGCGGCTATATTGATTATTGTGCGATCCAGGTTAAACCAAATATTGTTGATTCCGAGGATCTTACGATTAATCCGGAAACCTGCCAGGTGGGCGTTGGAAAGACATTGAAGCTAACCCCTGTGTTTACCCCGGCGGATACAACGAACCAGGAAGTGGAATGGACTTCGAGTGATACAAGTATTGTTACGGTGGATGCCAAAGGAAAGATTAAGGGTATTTCGGTGGGTGAGGCCGTGATAACCTGTACTGCACTAGATGATGGTGGCGCGGAAGGTTACTGCGAGGTGGAAGTCTGTGAGCAGATCCAGGAGATTGCGCTAGACAACAGTTATTTGGATATGGTGGTTGGTGATGTACGTACAATAGTGCCTACGATACGTCCGGCGGATGCAACATACGGCGTTGTGTGGGAATCCCTGAATCCGGAAATTGCGGTGGTGGATAAACAGACGGGGCGCGTGACCGCACTGAAAGCGGGGGATACACAGATTAAGGCAATCGCAGAAGATGAGAGCGGCGTTGAGGCAATTTGTGTTGTCCATGTGCGCAATCCTGTGCCTGTTACAAATATCGCGGTATCCGAGTCTGAGATTGTTATGATACCGGGCGAGAGCCGGACGGTGGGATTTACGATTCTTCCGTCGGACTTTACAGATGGCTATATCTGGTCGAGTGATAACCCGGTTGTGGCGAGTGTGGATCTGCTTTCGGGTCTGATTACAGCGAATGCGATGGGAACGGCAAATATCACGATTTTTGCAGAATCCGGGCGTTCGGCATCCATCAAGGTCTATGTGGTGGGGCTAAGCAAGACGGCGCTGACACTGGAGCGTTACACTTCGACCCTGATCAGCCTTGAAGTTTACGGCGCATCAAAGTCCGACCTGGATGTGCGCTGGTATTCGGATAACGAGCGGATTGCGCAGGTACGCAATGGTAATATAACGGGGAAGGCCTTGGGAACCACCTATGTTTATGCTGTGGTAAATGGCAGGAAGCTTGCATGCCGTGTTACAGTGGAGAAGATACGAAGGTAGGGGCGGGGTTTTTACCAGCCTGTAAAAAACAAAAAAGGAAGCATCACAGGCAAGAGGTGATGCTTCCTTTTTTATCCTGTTTTTGTAAAAAATTCAAAAAACTTGCACAAATACTTCCGGAAAATTTCTCCGTTATTCTAAGCTTGTAACTTTTTAAAATTTGTGGTAAACTGTCGGGTAAATGGGAGAAATCCCTTCTTATAAGAATTATCCCTATCCATCACACAGAACGGGAGAAGGCAGGAAAGGAACAAAACGTTTATGCTGGTAAGTCTTCACGCAAAAAATTTTGCGATTATCGATGAAATTGAAGTATTTTTTGGGGAACATCTGAACATTATTTCCGGTGAAACCGGTGCAGGAAAGTCGGTGATCATCGGTTCAGTGAACGCAGCGCTTGGTGGGAAGGTGCCAAAGGATATTGTGCGCGCAGGATGCGAGCAGGCACTAATCGAACTGGTGTTTGCTACAGGACAGGAGCGTGTGCGCGATATGCTTACAGAAAAAGGAATTGATATGGAGGAGGATGAAATCCTGATCTCCCGCAAGATTACCTCTACGGGCAAGACACTTTACCGCGTAAACGGCGAAGTCGTGAGCGGGGCATTTGTAAAAGAACTTGCGGGGGAACTGATTGATATCCATGGACAGCATGAGCATCAGTCCCTCCTTAATAAATCGAAGCATTTAAAGATGCTGGACCGTTTTGCGGCGGGGGAGCTGGATGGGATCAAAAAGGAACTGAGGGAAAGCTTCTGGCGCTACCGTGGGCTGCAAAAAGAGCTTTCGGAAGCGGAGGTGGATGGGGAGAAGCGGCTGCGCGAATTGTCCTTTTTGCAGTTTGAACTGGATGAGATTGAGAAAGCCAGGCTTGTAGCCGGGGAGGAAGAGGAACTGGCACGTGAGCACCGGCGGCTTGCGAATGCAAACACGATACAGGAAACGCTTTCCATGGTCTACCGTTTAAGCGGGGAAGGCGGGGAATCCGCAGCAGAACAGCTTGGCCATGCGGTGCGCCAGCTTGCCAAGATTGAACAGTATGACAGCCGCCTGGCGGATTTGTATGCCAGTTTGGAATCTGTGGAAGGGATGGTACATGATTTTAACCGGGAATTAAATGCCTATCTGGATGACTGTGAGGATGAGGGGGAGCGTTTTGCACAGGTGGAGGAGCGCCTCAATGTGGTTAACCGCCTGACCACCCGTTATGGGACGGATGTTGCGGGAGTTCTGGCCTATGCGCAGGAATGCCGTGAAAAAATAGAAAAGTATGAAAATTATGATCAGTATATAGAAAATTTAGGGAAAAAATGTAAAAAAGAGGAAGAAGAATTAAAAATCCTCTGTGCAAAAGCATCCGCACTGCGCAGGGAAAGTGCAAAAGAACTTACGGGGCAGCTTACACAGGCGTTGCGCGACCTGAATTTTCTTGATGTGCGACTCGAATTAAATTTTGGGACAGTCGAAAATTATACAGCGGAGGGGACGGATGATGTGGAATTTTTAATTTCTACTAACCCGGGCGAGGAACTAAAACCACTGGCGCGTATTGCCTCGGGTGGTGAGCTTTCTAGGATTATGCTGGCATTAAAATCTGTTTTTTCCGGGAGGGACGAAATAGAAACGATGATTTTTGACGAGATCGATGTGGGAGTGAGCGGGCGGACGGCACAGATGGTTTCGGAAAAGATGGCGGTATTGGCATTGAAGCGGCAGCTTCTTTGTATCACACACCTGC
>CAMWUU010000213.1 GCA_947177515.1 uncultured Lachnospiraceae bacterium | reverse complement strand
CCTCCAATGCATCCTGGAATCTGAAAAATACTTAAATTCGTGGAAAAATATATGCTGGTAAGAATTTACCATCCCCGGTATTTTTAGATCCGCTTCCAAAAGTCCCTTCGATGGCCGATGCATGGATACTGTTCTTACCGGTGTTTCCAGTACAATAGAAAGAACATTCGCTTCTTCCTTTACCCTATCACATAAATAATTCCAATTCCCGCATATTTCATACTGCATCTCGTCGAAATGCAACCCAATTTCATGCCCGCATATTTTTATCCTCTTAAGGAACTGTCTGCCCTGCGCCGAAAATACATTGTAAAAATTGGTATTGACAAGGACAAAATAAGTTGCCATAACTCCCATTTTTGCCTCTAACTCCGCAAAACAGGCGGCTTTCTGCAAATCCAAATCAATGTCATGCCGTAAAATACAGGGATTTTCAACACTGTTATAATTATGGTAATTGCAAAATTGATACCCCCCCCCAGAAGATTTTATCAGTACTAACATATTTTTATAATCCTGATATGTAAAATCCATTTTTCCTCCCATTCCACAGCTATGGAAGGCTTTATATCATTTTATCGAAACCTTCCCCTGCTAAATCCGATATTCCCCTGTTTCCTTTCTATATTTCCAAACCTATATATCCAAACTTCCTTTTCCGCTGATGCTTTTCAGATTGCGGATAAATTTTTCATGCGGGATGGCGAAATTCCCTGTTACACTTTCTTCGTTTGCAACACTTTTTGATACCACACTTCCCATATTGATCCTGGCTTTATCGCCAATCATGATCCCATTCCGGATTATACAGCCAAACCCAATCCATACATAATCCCCAATCACAACTCTTCCGCCAACCCCGGACTGGGCAACCACCATACAGGCACGTCCCAGCTTTGCTGCATGACCAATATGCACCAGATTATCAATCTTTGTATCTTCCCCAATCACCGTATTATCCCATGGGTAAATAGCCCGGTCGATACAAGTATTATTTTGTACTTCCACACCTCTCTTTAGAATAGTTCCACCAAAATGTTCCACCAAAAAGATCCTATCCCCCATTCTCTTTTGTTCAAATCCGATTCCGCCAATTTTGGCACCGGAGCGGATCACACATTCTTCCTCGATTACGGTATTCTCATAAATAGTCACAAATGGCTCTATCCGTACCCCCGCTTGAATAATCACGTTTTTGTCCGCAATCTTTGCCCACTCACTTATTTTTGCCTCCCTGGATATCTTTGTTGGAAAAGTCTTCCTAATATACTTCCCATTCTTTTTCATCGCATTGTGGAGCAGAAAAAAGGTATTTCTTGGCTGCTCCACAACAATATATCCCCGCTCCCCCATCTCCATATTTTCAAGCATTTCTTTTGTAAGAAATAACATACGTACATTGGACGGAATTTTTTGAATATATTTTTTATCCTCCAAAAAAGAACATATACTTCCACGATAGGTTGATTCCAGGATTCCAAGGGATTCCACTGGTTCTTCCCCGATAACCTGGAAACTTAAATCTGATAAACACTCCAAAAGGCATTCGCTAATACGCATAACAACCTCCTTTTTCATGGTATTTACCAGTGTTTATTCCCTGATTACCGAATCGGGGATTCCAATAAATGACTACACTCTTCCGCCCCCCCCAGGCAATATTTGTCTTATTTCCTTTAACACTTTTTTACAATTTTTACAATACCTATCCTCTTTTAACAAATTCCCACATTCACATACAGAACCCACTGCTCTTCCCGGTGCCCCCACAACCAGCGTATAATCCGGCACATCCTTCGTTACCACTGCCCCCGCTGCAATCATCGCATATTTTCCTATGGTATGGCCACAAACAATGGTTGCATTTGCGCCAATACTCGCCCCTTCCCGCACAAGAGTTCTTTTGTAATTTTCCCTCCCTTTTGGCCATTTCGCCCTTGGGGTAAGGTCATTAGTAAATACGCAGGAAGGTCCACAAAAAACACCGTCCTCCAATTCAACCCCCTCATACACAGATACATTATTCTGGATTTTTACATCATCCCCAATCACAACATGATTCGCAATATTGACATTCTGGCCAAGACAGCAGCGTTTTCCAATCTTTGCCCCTGACTGTACATGGCAGAAATGCCAGATTTTTGTGCCATTTCCGATCTGGACATTTTCATCAATATAACTGCTTTCGTGTACGTAATATGCCTTTTCTTCCATTCCATCCCGCCTTTTTCCTGTCCTGTTCATTCAAACTCACCCGCCATATCGGCACTCGCAAATTCCGTTAATGGAAACCGGATCACTTCCCCCATTTTCTGGCTTTTGTAAATTGCCAGCACCAGTTCGAGCGCCCTTCTTCCCTCATATGCATCCACATACGGGTTCCTGTTCTCCCGGATGGCAGAAACCATATCTGCAAATAGGCTGGTATGCCCATTCCCGTAAACATTCCTTGTCGTTTCCTCCAATCCCTTTTTTTTGCAGTCATTTTCCGTTTCGTCCGCAAAATCCCATATCTCGATATGGTTTGTCGATTTTCCGCCCAGTTTTACGGTTCCCTTCTCCCCGAACAGGTATAGGGTTTCCTCCAGGTTCTTTGGGTACACATTTGTTGTGCCTTCAATTGTCGCAACCGCACCATTCTTAAATGTGACCACTGCCAGTCCGACATCCTCCGCTTCCAGATAGTTATGGAACTGCTGCCTTATCACGCCATATACGCTATCTACTTCCCCCATCATCCAGCGCAAAAGATCAATTCCATGGATACATTGATTCATTAATGCCCCGCCGTCCTGCTCCCAGGTACCGCGCCATGGTGCCTGGCTATAATAATCCCTGCTTCTGTTCCAACGCACGTGAACCGCTCCATGGGAAATTTTTCCAAAACGTCCCGCCTCCAATGCCATTCTCATTTCCTGTACGGCAAGATTAAACCGGTTTTGGTGACAGGCCGCTACCTTTACATGATACTGTTCTGCCAGCGCAATAATTTTATCCGCCTGTGCCAGTGACATTGCCATCGGTTTTTCGATAATAACATGGATCCCCCTGCGGATACAGTACATAGCAATCTCCCCATGCATCCCGCTTTCCGTGGCAATACTGACAAACTCCGGCATGGTTTCCTCTAACATTTTTCGGAAATCAGTGTAACGTTTAATTTTTGTATCCTCTTTTAATCCATGCTTTGCAAGGAGCAATTCCATACATTCCGGCTTCACATCGCAGACCGCCGCTATTTCAAGCCGGTTATTCAGCGCCGCCTCAATATGATTTGTTGAAATCCTTCCACAGCCAATTAACGCATACTTCATATTCCTGTTCCCTTCCCTGCATACCGCAGTCTTCCCCACGATAATACCACTCTGATTTTTTCTAACATATCCCCGAATTTCAGAAGGGACTTCCCGGTTTTTAAATACTATATTTCCTCTTAAATTCCTGCCCCGGGACACCGAAAATGCTAACTTCATCCCCCACATCCCTAGTTGCTGCAGTCTGTAATCCTACAAATGCATTTTTTCCCACCGTAATCTGGTTCTTTATCACCGCACCAGGCGCGATATATGCCCCATCCCCGATCACACAGCTCCCGCATAGGATACTGCCTGCGACAATCAAAACATCCCTGCCGATTTTTGCATTGTGTCCAATATGACAAAGGTTGTCTATTTTGGTATAGTCCCCTATTATTGTATCCTCCATTGTCCCACAGTCTATGCAGGTGTTTGCCCCAATTTCGACATAATCCCCGATCACCAGTCCCCCAAAATGTGGAACTTTTTTTCTGTGCCCATCCATCGCAAGATAATACCCATACCCGGATTTTCCAAGAACAGTTCCATCAGCAATTACAACATTGCATCCTATTTTCACCCGCCCCGTTATCGTAACATGGTTTCCCACCGTAACATTTTTTCCAATCTCCACATATTCCCCAATATAAGAGAACTCCCCCACCGAAATCCCTTTTCCTATCCGCTTTGTTTTTATCACAGCATGTTCGGATATCTTCCTGTCCCTATTCCTTTCAAAATAAAATCTTCCCAATATCTCAAAGAAACACATTTTAGGATCGCTGCATATAAAATAACAGTGATTCCTGTTTAATTCATCCACCCCTTCTTTACAGATCACAATAAGATTACTCCGACAGTTTAAGCTTTCCTGTACCCCGTCCTCCCAGTTTTTCACCCAGGTCAGTTTCTTTTCCTCAATGTGGTCAAGAGATGTAAAACCATCCACTTCCACATTCCGGCTGCCCAATATCCTGTACTCCATGCCAAGTCCATCTAAAAAAACTTCTATTTCCCTTACACCCAACAACATATTTTTTCTCTTTTCCGGACATAATTTTTATAAAACTTCGATATTTTCCCGCTTTAAAATTCCCTTCATCACATTTTTTGTATCAAAAACAAACCGTGCATTTTCCTGCACCATCCCATAATCCACATTACTATGCGCGGTTGTTACCATTACAAGGTCATATTCCCTGACAATTTCCGGACTGATCTTTTGCCTTCCCCGCACAATTCTTTTGTGGCTTTTATATTCCGGGATCCATGGGTCATAATAATCAACTTCTGCTCCTTCGCGACGCAATATCTCAATTACACGGATTGCCGGGCTTTCCCGGTAATCGTCAATATCCTGTTTGTAGGCTACACCAAGAATTAAGATTCTTGAACCGTTCAGTGACTTTTTAAACCGGTTCAGGATTTTGCCCGCACGCTCCACACAATATTCCGGCATATGATCGTTTATCATCATGGAGCTTTCGATCATGGAAGTGTGGAAACCATATTCCCTTGCTTTCCATGACAGATAGTACGGGTCAAGTGGAATGCAGTGGCCTCCTAAGCCTGGTCCTGGATAGAATGCCTGGAAGCCGTAGGGCTTCGTCCTTGCCGCATCCACAACTTCCCAAAGGTTAATTCCCATCCGGTTACACAAAACCGCCATCTCATTTACCAGACCGATATTTACATTGCGGTATGTATTTTCCAGAATTTTCTCCATTTCCGCAACGGCTGGGGAGGAAACCTCATAAACATCCCCTTCCAGTACCGCCCGGTACATTGCGGCAATCACTGCTGTCGCATCCTCCCCGACGCCTCCCACTACTTTGGGCGTATTTTTTGTTTTGTAAATTAAATTGCCCGGATCCACACGTTCCGGCGAAAAACCAAGATAGAAATCTTCCCCGCATATAAGACCCGATCCTTTCTCGAGAATCGGCTTAACCAACTCCTGTGTTGTCCCCGGGTAAGTCGTAGATTCTAAGACAACCATGGTATTTTTCTTTAAATATTTCGAAATGGATTCCGTCGAAGCTTTTACATAACTGATATCTGGCTGCTGATGCGCATCGAGCGGAGTTGGGACACAGATCGCAACAAAATCCATATCCCTGACAAAAGCAAAATCCGTAGTGGCAAAAAACATTCCCTGCTCCACCAGGTTTTTCAGGTCGCTATCCACCACATCACCAATGTAGTTATGCCCCATATTTACCATATCTACTTTTTCTTTTTGTACATCAAAACCCACCGTCACAAAACCCGCTTTCGCTTTTTCCACGGCCAGCGGCAGACCGACGTAGCCAAGACCAACCACCCCGACCTTTATGGATCTTTCAGCGATTTTCCTTAATAGCAATTCTTTCACTTTGCGCATACCTCCAAAAAAAGCTTTTCCATCTTATCGGAAAGCTTCTTGTAATCAAACTCTTTTGCCAGTTTTGCTGCATTTTTGCCATATTGCTGCAATACATCCTTTGGCTGCTTTTCCATCCTGTACAACCCATTTGCAATCTCCTCTGCTGTATCCTTCTTTACCGTAACCCCGCAGCCATATGGGGCAACCAGGTCATATTCCGTATCAAGGTCGGAAAAAATTGGTCGCCCGGCTGCCAGATAATCAAAAAGTTTGTTCAGGCTAATCCCAAAACGGAGGACACCCGTAATTTTCCCATGCATCAGGTTGACATCCGCCCTGCTTACAATATAGGGGATATATTTTTTCTCAACACGCCCTTTAAACACAATATTATTAAGACCAAGGCAATCGCATTTTTTCATCAGGCTTTCCCTGTAATCCCCGTCCCCCCAGATCAGGAATTTAATATTTGATCCTTTTTTCTTTAATTGTTCCGCACAACCAATTAATATTTCCAGGTGGTTTGCTTTTCTTATGGAACCGGTATAAACCACTTTAAAAATTTTCTCATCCTCTAAATCCCTGTCCGCAATCCGGTATGTTCCCCGAAAATGTTCAAATTCTTCTAAATCCACCCCATTGTTTACCTGCACAATTTTTTGCAGTCCCACAC
>CAMWUU010000212.1 GCA_947177515.1 uncultured Lachnospiraceae bacterium | reverse complement strand
GCTATAAACCTGAAAGAGTAATAACAAGCTGTTCTATTTTGCTTCTGGTATTCTTTTAGGTTTATGGCTATTTTTGTGTCAATATGATTAAAAATTCTTTTTATCCGATATCTCGGAAAACTGTAGTATCTTAGAAAAGCAGGTTTCTTCCCCTTTCTACCATGATACCATTTATACTCAAACAGGGATGATTTTTTTCAGAAACCGTACAAAATAATCTGTGTAAATTTTTTAATCTTCCCCGTTAATCATGGTTGCCTTCGACACAGAAAAACCAAATTGTTATGCTATCAGTTCCCTGACTGCTGAAAAAGGCGGAATTTATGTTGCAACCTATAACCAGCCGCACCAAATTGCGGTGGTTAAAATAGTCTTTGCATCACAATGGAATAGTTCAATAGTGCTAAAGTCAGAATTCAACTGTATGTTGCGTATGCCCGTATGAAGTGTAGTGGAAAAGAGGTGAATGGAAAAATGGTTCTGTTTGGGAAGTTATCAGCGGATAAAACAGATCGGCCGGGGATAAGTACCCGGATAGTATCTGTTTTGTGGATAAAGTTGATCCAAACATGGACCGGCGTGGATAAGTTGCCTAACTTACCGTTGATTGCAGATGGATTTTATGGTAAAATATGATTACAGTGTAAAAGGGATATAAAGCAGGAGGACGGAATAATAGTTTCGCGCTTTGCTGGAAGAAAAAAGGGTGAGTCCATTTTGCTGGCAGGGGATGTGAAATTACAGAATCAGGAGGTAGCAAATGTACAAGTTTCCAGACAATCTTTTTACAGAAGTTCGAATTGAAAAAACAGAAAATAATTATTATTTTGTGAAAAATGGGGAAGTGGAAGGGAATGGCCGGTCAGCGGTTGTCGGTGCAAAAATACGGATCTATGACGGCGAAATGTGGTATACAAGTGTGACAAATAACCTGGATTCCATCCAGTCTGAGATTGACAATCTTGCTTCCCTTGCCACGCCGAACAGGGAGATTTATAACGATCCGATTATCCGGAATTTTGGTGATGCTAGGGCGGATATTTTGAAGTACAATGGGGAGAATGATAACAGGAAGATTGCGAACGAGGAGCGGGATAAGCTCATAAATAATTATATTGCCTCCTGCGTTGATCATTCCATTGAGGAAATGAAAACTTATTATGCGAGCTATGGCAGTGGACACAAGATTAAGGAATATTATTCCAGTAAGGGGGCATCAATCCGCCACGATATGCAGCGCTGCAATTTAAGTTTGTATTTTGATTTTGTTGTGGATGGAATCACAATCAGTGCGGGGAAATATTTTCAGGAGCTTGGCTTTGAAGCGCTGAAAAACCGGGAACAGGAGATTATCGCGGAACGCGACCGGTATCTTGATTATGCACGGAATGCGGTGGATGTAGAAGCGGGGGATTATACCTGTGTTTTATCACCGGTTGTTACGGCGATGTTTACCCATGAGAGTTTCGGGCACAAGAGCGAATCGGATTTTATGCTGAACGACAGGACATTGCAGGAAGAGTGGGTGATGGGAAAAAAGGTGGGGAACGAAAAGGTATCCATCTGTGACAGTGGAGATATGCAAAATAATGGTTATACACCGTTTGACGATGAAGGCAATCCGGCAAAGGAAACCTGGCTGATTAAAAATGGAGTTTTGACAGGCAGACTACATGATGCCAAATCCGCTTCCGTCCTGAACGAGGAAATTACAGGAAATGCCCGCGCGCAGTCCTATTACCATTCTCCTATGGTAAGAATGACAAATACTTATCTGGAAAAAGGAACGGACATATCGGAGGATATTATTGGTGGGGTGGAGGATGGTATTTATGTGTATGGGGTGAATTATGGCACGGGTTCCGCAACCTTTACCATGCAGCCAAATCTCTGTTACCGAATCCGGGGCGGAAAGCTTTGTGAGCCTGTCCGAGCCAATGTGATTACCGGGAATGTCTTTAAAACCCTGTTTGATATCGATGCGGTCGGGAATGATTTTATATTGTTTGATACCTATACCTGTGGGAAAAATGGGCAGAGCGCCCCAGTTTCGGCAGGTGGACCGACCATCCGGGTGAAAAAGCTGACAGTGAATTAATTATGTGGGTTGAAGGTAGAAAAGTTTGAAGGCTGAAAAAAGTGCTGTTTATCAGCAGGGAGCCTCTTTGCTTAGAATGCCGCATATGCGGCGGAATGTGAGGAAAAATGAAGGAAAAATTTACATATATAAATACTACTTCCACAGTAAACATGGAAGAAAATAAGATTATTTCGTTTGATAAAAATAATACTGCCATCTATTCTTTCCGTGTGGGAAAAGACGGTTTTCTTGGTATACATTACCAGGAAGGGGAGATGTCGGATGAGGAGGGCTATGCAAGGGCGGAGCAGAATCTGGAGTTGAAAAGGCCGTATCCGTTTGAATTGGAAACTGGGGAGCGTCATCGTGATAAGACAGAAAAGGTACTTGCGGACAGGGAAGTTTTTGATCTGGCAAAGGAAATATTGGAGCATCTTAGCACAAAGTATCCAGATTTCAGACTGAATGGGAATGTCCTGCAGCGGAGAATGGAAGCCAGACAGGAAAATGACAGGGGATTAAATTATTCCAATAAAGATTGTTCCGTACATGCTGGTATTTCCTTTAAACACAAGGATAGCAAGGATATTAACGATGGCTGGTTTGGGATTGATTTGAGGAATTTTGAAAAGGAAAAACTTTATTCGATGGCGGATAACTATCTTTCAAATTTTGGAAGTAAAGCAGAACTTCCGGGTGAAATCATTATCCAGATGCAGTATTATAGCCTTCTTGGGAAGCTTCAGGAAAGTTTGGATGCGGAGAAACTTTCTCTTGGCACTTCGCTGTTATCGGGAAAACTCGGGGAGAAGGTCTTTTCTGACCAGTTTACACTCTGCCATGATGTATCGGATGCGGAATGCTGGTATGATAATTTCTTTGACGGCGAAGGGGTTGTCCTTCCTGGCGACCGGCTTACATATATTGAAAACGGGGTGGTTCTGCGGGGATATGCGGATAAGAGAATTGCAAAAAAATATGGTGTGGAACATACCGGAAGTGCATTTCGTGATTATTCCGATATACCTTTAAATGGGAATGTTATATTTCGGATTACCCGCAGCAAGAAGACCATAAAAGAATTACTTTCTGGAAGATTATCCATTGTTCCTGTCCGTTTCAGTGGAGGTGGTTTCAATGAAAAGGGTGAGTATGTGATGCCTGTGCAGATGGCTTATCTCTGTGACGGTGAGAGATTTCTTGGCAGGCTGCCGGAGTTTACGCTGGTAAATAATATGTTTGATATGTTTGGCAAGGATTTTATCGGCGTGGGCAGCGATAATCCAGTGTTTAATGACAAGCAGATTTTGGTGAAAATGAGGCTTGGAAGTGTCTGAGGGGAATACGAAATTTAAAACAGGAGGAATTATGCAGGAAAGTATTAAACCACCGGTAGAAGTCCGGTACAAAGAGGAGCTTGAGGTGCTCAGGAATACAGATACTGGGCGCAGGCCGGAAAATTGGCGCATGTCGCCGATGGCAGTGCGCACCTTTATTTTAGGCAGTGCGCAGCCAGTACAATATGAAGGAAAGGAATATCATATTGAAAAAAAATATTTCGGCAATAATGCGTTGGTTGAGCGTTGTATTGTCACGTTGGCAGGCAACCGCGGACTGATGCTTGTGGGGGAGCCGGGAACAGCAAAGACAATGCTTTCGGAACTGCTTTCTGCGGCAATCAGCGGTGTCAGCACAAACACCATTCAGGGAACGGCTGGAACGACGGAGGACATGATTAAATATTCGTGGAATTACGCGCTTTTGCTGGCGAAAGGACCTAGCCGCGAGGCGCTGGTACCTGCTCCGCTCTATGTCGGAATGGAAAAGGGTATTCTGACGCGTTTTGAGGAAATTACAAGAACTCCGGCAGAAATCCAGGATAGTTTAATTAGTGTGTTGAGTGATAAGGTGTTGAATGTGCCGGAACTTGGCGATGACGGCTTTTTATTTGCGCGTCCTGGTTTTAATGTAATTGGTACGGCAAATACACGGGATAAAGGCGTAAATGAAATGAGCAGCGCGTTAAAGAGGCGTTTTAATTTTGAAACGGTTATGCCGGTGCGCGAGGTCGCGCTGGAAAAGCAGATTATTTTGAATGAAGTCAGGAAGCTTGCAGGGGAGAGCGGAGTAAAGATGGATGCGGATGAGGATGTGGCGGAATTGCTTGCTTCTACTTACCACGAGCTTCGGGAGGGTATTTCTTCCTACGGACACCGGATTGACAAGCCTGCGGCGGTGATGAGCACGGCGGAGGCAGTGTCAGTCTATTACCAAACCATGCTGACCGGATATTATTACGGGGAAGGGCGCATGGATGTGGACTGCCTTGTCCAGAATCTTGTGGGTGCGATTTCGAAGGAAAACAAAGATGATCTTGACAAGGTAAAAGGTTATTTCAATACAGTTATCCGGGATAAGAGCGGCAAGGAAGGCGGATTGTGGAAACAGTATTATGAAGCAAGGAAATGGCTGAAATAAATAAAAATAATAATAGACAGTTTTAATAATCAATGGAATGTAATTATCAATCCGCAATTCAATGAAAATGTGCTGCGGGTTAAGCATGTATCCTGACATTTTCCCCTGTTGATGCACCAGAGAGGGACTCGTGTCACAAAGACGGCGAAATGAAAGGAACAGCATAATATGGGACATTTTGATGTTGTGCTTGCTTGCTATGTTGTCTAACCTAATTTTTCAAACCCCTGAAAATAGTAGGTTATAAAATCAAAAAGTTAAAAGGTTCTTATGAAGCAGAAGACTTACCTGTTCTACAAGGAGGAATTTATGGTGGATATACTGGAAAATTTAAATGAAAGACAGCGGGAAGCGGTGCTGGAAACAGAGGGGTATGTCCGGGTGATCGCTGGTGCGGGCAGCGGGAAGACAAAGCTCTTAGTCAGCCGTTATGCCTACTTGGTGCAGGATTACGGTATTGATTCCTCCAATATTCTCTGCGTGACTTTTACCAACAAGGCAGCGGGAGAAATGAAAAAAAGGATACGCACATTGATTGGCGATAATAATGATACAAGTTTGATCTGTACATACCATGGATTTTGCAACCGCCTGCTCCGTGAAAATCCGGAAAAACTCTTTTTGAACCAGCAGTTCCAGATTATCGATGCCCATCAGCAGAAAGCGGTTCTTGGTGAAATTTATCAGAAATATGAATTGAAGTTGGATTATGCAAGTTTTGAGTCCATCCTAAAAAAGATTGGTATTGTAAAACGGGATACAGGTTATGTGACAAGGTTGTGCAATCCACAACCCTGTCAGATTTTGAATGATATTAAAGATCAGGATGACCGGATTATTGAGGAATTTTTGCAGCGGCAGAAAGCCACATATTCCCTGGATTTTCATGACTTAATTTCCTTTGCTATCCATCTTTTAGAAACAGATTCTGATGTGCGCGAAAAATGGCAGAACCGTCTGAACTATATTATGGTGGATGAGTTTCAAGATAGTTCCGCTATTGAAATGCGCCTGGTGGAATTATTATCCGGTATGTTTAAGAATCTGATGATTGTTGGCGACCCCGACCAGAATATTTATGAATGGCGGGGTTCGGACGTAAAGCTTCTTGTGGATTTTGATAAGGAACACCAGCCGACAAAAACTATTATTTTAAATCAGAATTACCGTTCCACGCCGCAGATTTTAAAATGTGCCAACGCCCTGATTGAAAAAAATGAGCTTCGCCTGAAAAAAGATTTATTTACGAAAAATGCGCCGGGAGCTGCCGTCACCCATTATCACTCCAAAAGCGATTTTGAGGAGATGGATCGCGTGGTGGAAAATATAAAGCGTCTGCATGAAAAAGAAGGGCTGAATTATTCGGATTTTGCAGTGATTTATCGTTCTGGTTTTCTCTCCCGCGTAGCAGAGAAAAAGCTGATGGAGAAAAATATCCCATATGAGATTTTTGGTGGTGTGCGTTTTTACCAGAGGATGGAGATTCTTGATATTATAGCATATTTAAAGCTGATTGCCCTTGATGATGATGTTTCGTTGCGCAGAATAATTAATACGCCGCGTCGGAGGTTTGGGCGGACAAAAATGAATTACTTGGAGAAATTACGGGATGGGGATGAAGCGGAGAATTCTAATTTGCAGAATGGGAAGCTCTCTCTTTTTTCTACGCTTTGCGCCCATTTAGAAGAACGCGAATTTTTTAACAGCGATATTGCTTCTTTTGTCCAATTTATTAAAACAATGCGGGAAAATTGTGGGAAAAAGCGGATATCGGATAT
>CAMWUU010000211.1 GCA_947177515.1 uncultured Lachnospiraceae bacterium | reverse complement strand
TATGAGCACATCTGGATTTTATGAAGGTAATTATTAGTTTGCATTATAAAAGGGAACCAACCATATTGAAATCACCTGCACCAACACGAACGCCGAGATTTTTTCTGTTACGGCGGCAAAGCGAGCTAAAATCCCTTCTTATGAGGAGTATATCGCCGCGCATCCGGGGCAGGATACGGCAGGGCACTACATAGTGGTTCAGGCGGAACTTGCAGAAAGGAAGACAACCTCCATGCTCTACCCGACTTATGACCGCAGCAATGTTGCGACACAGGGTTCGGATGGGAGCAATAACAGTGCGAGTACCATCCGTATTAACACGGCAGGCGGGGAGATGTGGAAACAAACCGGGCAGTGGATGAGCTGGAGCATGGAAGTGCCGGAGGATGGATATTACAATCTCGGCATGAAATACAGGCAGCGTTTTAAGGATGGTCTGTTTACCAGCCGAAAAATCTATATCGATGGGGAAGTCCCGTTTGAAGCGTTAAACGGTGTGAAATTTATATATGACGATGAATGGCAGACCATGACGCTGGCGGATGATTCGGGAGAGGCATACCGGATCTGGCTTTCTAAGGGGACGCATGAAATCCGGATGGAAGTTACGATGGGGATTTTTGCGGATTCCCTGAAAAATATCAATGGCTGTGTCCAGGAATTAAATGATCTTTATCTTCAGATTGTTATGATTACCGGGACGAGTCCGGACGCTTATACGGACTATTTCTTAAAGGAAAAAGTCGAGGGACTGGAGGAAATCTTAAGCCGCAACCGCGAACTTTTGCAGAAGGAACTGGAATTTATCGCTTCTGTGGCAGGCGGCAGAGGTTCTGCAACTTCGGCGATCGATACAATGCAGGTACAGCTTGGTCTTTTTTTAAAAGACACGGAGGAGATATCAAAGCGTCTTTCCAGCATGAAAAACAATATCAGCGCGCTTGGCACCTGGGTGGTGGATATGCAGGATCAGGCGCTGCAGCTTGATTATCTGTACTTAAAATCGCCGGATGTGAAGACACCTAAGCCGGGGGCAGGCTTCTTTGCCAGGCTTGGCTACCAGATTTCCCGCTTCTTTGCTTCGTTTTCCGAGCAAAACCAGCAGGTTGGCGCGGACGGCGGCGAGGGCAGGAAGATTACTGTGTGGCTGAATTCTACGGTGAACGCCGCGGCGAACGGGACAAGTGCCGGGCGCGACCAGGCACAGGTACTAAAAGATATGATTGATGAAATGTTCACGCCGGAAACGGGAATTTCCGTGGAACTGATGTTGGTGCAGGGTTCCCTGATTGAGGCGACCTTAGCTGGTACAGGACCGGATGTGGCGCTGTTTACGGCGGAGGATCAGCCAGTTAATTTCGCCATCCGCGGGGCATTGCAGGATCTTTCCGTTTTTGATGGATGGGAAGATGTCGCGGGACGCTTTTACGATTCCGCGATGGCACCGTTTGAATATGAAGGCGGCTGGTACGGTGTGCCGGAAACACAGCTTTTCAATATGCTTTTTTACCGCACCGACGTTTTTGAAGAACTTGGCATAAAGCCGCCGACGACATGGGATGAGTTTTACAATATTCTCCCGGTAATCCAGCGCAACAATCTCCAGGTAACAACGCAGGATCTGTTTGCAACGCTTTTGTTCCAGAACGGGGGAGAGTATTACAACGACAGCCATACAGCAGCATTGCTTGACTCCCCGGAGGCGGTGGACGCAATGCAGACCTATACGAATCTCTATACCCAGTATGGTTTTGAGGTAAAAACGGACTTTTATTCAAGGTTCCGTTCCGGTGAGGTTGTAATGTCAATTCAGCCGTACAATATGTATAACCAGCTTGTGGCAGCAGCACCGGAAATTAACGACCGCTGGGATATGGTATCCATTCCGGGGACACTTAGGGAGGATGGCACAATTGACCGCTCGGCAAGTTCCGTGCTGACAGCAACCATTATGTTAGCTTCCGCTAAGGATAAGCAGGCATCCTGGGAATTTATCGAATGGTGGTCAAGGGACGATGTAAAAGCGCGCTACGGCACACAGATTGAGGCGCTGCTTGGCGGCTCAGCAAGATTTACACCGGCAAATATCGGGACACTTTCCGCCCTGCCATGGCCGAAAGCCCAGCTTGATAATCTGACAGAAGCGATGGCGGCTTTAAAGGGAATCCCGCAGATACCGGGCAGTTACTATACCGGGCGCGCGATCACAAACGCATTCCGCAGCGTGGTCTACAACAGCGAAACCGTGCGCCGGGTACTGATGGAGCAAAATGAGATGATCAACTATGAGATTACCCGGAAACGTGGGGAATTCGGGCTTGACTAGGAAGGGGGAGAAGATGAAGGAAACTATAAAAAAGAAGCTTTCGTGGGCGTGGCATGTCTTCTTTCCACAACGGGTAAAGAGTAATCTTTCCGTCTGGCAGCGCATGAAGATGAACAAGGTCAATTACCTGATGCTTGCACCGTACTTTATCCTGTTTACGCTGTTTACCATTATTCCGGTAATCGCGTCCTTGGTGCTTGGGTTTACGTATTTTAATATGCTGGAGGCTCCGAAGTTTACGGGGCTCTCCAACTACATAAGTATCTTCCTGAACGATGACATATTTAAACTTGCCATCAAGAACACCATTATTTTTGCACTTCTTACCGGACCGGTCAGCTATGTGCTCTGCTTTATCCTTGCCTGGTTTATCAACGACCTGCCAAGGCATCTTAGAACATTTATGACTCTGGTATTTTATGCGCCATCCCTATCGGGGAATCTGTACTTAATCTGGCAGTTTATTTTTTCGGATGACCAGTACGGGCTTGTGAATTCCTTCCTGATGACATTTATGGATCTGGGAATTATCAAGGATCCGATCAAATGGTTTACCGATGAGAAGTACATTATGATTACGCTGATTATCGTACAGCTCTGGTTAAGCCTTGGCGCGGGCTTTTTAGCACTTGGCGCGGGCTTTAAGACAGCGGATGCAACTCTATATGAGGCGGGGGCAATCGACGGCATTAAGAACCGTTTCCAGGAGCTTGTCTACATTACAATCCCGTCGATGAAACGGCAGATGCTTTTCGCAGCAGTAATGCAGATTTCCTCCTCATTTGCAGTCGGCAATATCTCCGTGCAGCTCTGCGGTTTCCCAAGTACGAACTACGCGGGGCATACGATTATGACCCACATCCACGATTTCGGGACGGTGCGCTACGATATGGGGTATGCCTGCGCGCTTTCCACCCTGCTGCTGTTAATCATGTTAATTATGAACAAGGTTATTACGACCGTGCTCGTGGAAAAAGATTAGGGGGTGGGGAAATGGCAAAAAAAATGCATGGCATCAAAAGCCACAGCCTTAAGACAAAGCGTGTCAACCGCTCGACGGGGGGCAATGTGGCGGTATTTTTGATGCTGATTATCCTGGGCAGTTTTATGCTCCTGCCCGTTGTATACACGGTGGTGCAGGCCTTTAAGCCGATGGAGGAATTGTTTTTGTTCCCGCCAAGGTTTATGGTGCAGAACCCAACCATTAAGAACTTTAAACTGATTTCGCAGCTAATTGACAATTTGTGGGTGCCATTTTCAAGGTATCTTTTTAACAGTGTGTTTGTCAGCGCGGTGGGGACGGCGGGCAATGTGATTATTGCTTCGATGGCAGCCTACCCGCTTGCAAAGAACGACTTTCCAGGCAAGAAGATTCTCTTTAAGATTGTTACCATAGCACTCCTGTTTTCCGGCGGTGTGCTGGGACTTGCGCAGTATATCATTATGGCGAAGCTGCACATGATCAATACTTACTGGGCGCTGATTTTACCGTCGGTTGCAACGCCGATGGGACTTTTCCTTATGAAACAGTTTATGGAGGGGATCAGTACTTCGCTTTTAGAGGCGGCGCGCCTTGACGGCATGAACGAATTCCAGATTTATTGGCATATTGTGATGCCGAATGTAAAACCTGCGTGGCTGACCATGATTATCTTCGCATTCCAGGGGATGTGGAGCATGACAGGCGGCAATTTCATCTACAAAGAGAACCTGAAAATGCTGCCGACGGCGCTCGCGCAGATCCAGTCCGGCGGTATCGCAAGGGCTGGCGTGGCTGCAGCGGCCAACCTGTTAATGTTTATCCCGCCAGTGTTAATGTTCTTAATCACACAGAGCAGTATTATGGAAACCATGGCGCATGCCGGGATCAAAGAGTAGGATTGGGGCAAGTTAGGAGGATATATGCAAAATTTGAAATACAAATGGCTGAAAAAAGCAGCATTTGCGCTTGCGGCGATCCTTTTTACGACAAGCGCCAGCCCCTTTGCCGTATCTGCGGACTACCGCTACGACAATTTTGGCAACGCGATTCCTTCCCAGTATTCCTATGTGGCAGAGCGGGATTATAACGGGTTGCAGCTTGGCATCGGGGCGTTTAATACGCCGACCGACCTTTTTGTGTCGGAAGATGGGAAAATCTATGTTGTGGATGCCGGGAACAGCCGGATTGTCGTTCTAAATTCCGAATTTGAAGTGGAGCAGGTAATGGAAAGCTTCCTGCTTGACGGGCAGGAAGTGAGCATCAAGGGAGTAACCGGGATTTTTGTCCACTCGGATGGATTTCTCTATCTTGCAGATAAGGATGGTGGACGCATTTTAGTTGCGGATCAGGATGGGAATATTGTGCGTGAGATTACAAGACCGGATTCCGCATTACTGACAGAAAGTTCGACGACTACATTCCTGCCAAGAAAGGTGCTGGTGGACAGCCGCAACATTATCTATATGCTGTCAGAGAATTCGACGCAGGGCGCGTATATGATTGATGCAAACGGGGATTTTTTGGGATTTTATGGAAGAAACGAAGTCCAGCTTACCTGGAAACGCCTCTACGAGGTATTTAAGCGCCGTTTTGCAAGTGAGGAACAGCGCGCAAAGATGCAGAACTTTATCCCGGTGGAGTTCTCGAATTTCGATATTGACAAAGAGGGCTTTATCTACACGGTAACGGCGTACAGCGAATCCCCGGCGACGGACGAGATGGTAAAGAAATTAAATCCGCTCGGCGGAAATATCTATACGATGCGCTTTATGAATTACGGCGATATGCCGGATATGTCGGGCGGCGCGCCTGTTTACAATACTTCCTACACGGATATTGCAGTGGATGAGGATGGTTTTGCATTTGCGCTCGACGCATATTCGGGGCGTGTGTTCTGGTTCGATGATACGGGTATACAGCAGGCTATTTTTGGTGGCAGCGGCGCATACCTTGGCGCGTTCACGCAGGCGGTGGCGGTGGATACCTTAGGCGATTCGGTTCTGGTGCTTGATGGCACGCGCGGCAGTATCACAGTGTTTGAGCCGACCTATTTCGGGGAGATTGTAAAAGAAGCATTCCTTTTGTTTAACAGTGGTTTTTACTCCGAGAGCAAGGAACTCTTTGAAGAGATTGTCCGGATGGATGCAAACTATGACTGGGCGTATGTTGGTCTTGGGCGCGCCTACTATGAGGAGGGCGACTGGGAAACGGCAAAATACTATTTTGAGCACAGCGGTATGGCAAGTTCCTGGTACTCCGAGGTTAAGGAGGAACTTCGCAACAAGAATATGAAGGAGAATTTTACCGCAATTTTCTTCGGAATTATCGCGGGCTGTGTGGTACTGATTGTCGGGGGCAAACTGCTTTTTGCATCGCTTGCAGAAAGAAGGAAACATTCTGCCGTAAAGGAGGGGGAGAGATGAGGAGACCGGGTTATTACAGTAATATGAACAAGTACCTCTATCCGTTCTACATCCTGTTCCATCCGGTGGACGGGTTCCGGGAAATGAAAAACAATAATAAATTCTCCGTGCGGTTTGCCAACGGAATTCTGGTGTTTTGGGTGCTTTTAGGGATTTTGGACTGGGGCTATGTGGATTTTGATTTTAAGCTTAGTTACCGACAGATGGAAGGAAATGTAAATATTTTCCAGGTTCTTTTAACCAGCGTCCTGATCTTTGCGATCAGCGTTGTGGCAAACTGGTGCTTTTGTACACTGATGGATGGTAAGGGGAGGATGAAGGAAGTCTGGGTTGCCTGCGCCTACGCGCTGATGCCATATGTATTGCTTGGAATTCTGCGTGTGGGGCTGACACATACGCTGGTGCAGAGCGAGGCGGTTTATCTGACCTATCTGAATGTGATTGGAGTGCTCTGGAGTGCGCTGTTAATCTTTATCGCGCTGATGGCGATCCACGACTACAGTGGGCCGAAAACCCTGATGTCCATGTTTTTAACCCTGTGCGGGGTGATGATTATCGCGTTTTTAGTCGTGTTGGTATCGGGGCTGGCGACGCAGATTTATTCTTTTTTTGCAACCATCTACTTTGAAATCAAGCTCCGATATTTGTAG
>CAMWUU010000210.1 GCA_947177515.1 uncultured Lachnospiraceae bacterium | reverse complement strand
ATATATATGTAAAAAGATGGAAAATAAAAGGAGGGAGTTATGGTTGTTGCATTGACGGAAGGGATATCCGGGCAGCTTGGGACAACCCTGCACACGGCATTGTTCGCACTGTGGCTGGCATATGAGGAAAAAAAGGACTGCCTTGTTATGTCGGTTCAGCCGGGACGGCGCGACTTGGAAGCATACCTGACCGGGGGCAAAAAAAGATACAAAAGCCATCCCGAGGAAGGTACGGGGATCGAGGCATTGCGCAAGCTTGTAAAGGCGGGGTTTGCGGATCGGGAAGGAATCAGGGAGTGCGTGACAGAACTTGGCGGTCATCTTTCCCTTTTGCCGGAGCAGTTTTATAATACCGGACAGAGGACACTTAGGGATTACCGGGAAGATATACCTAGGATGCTTTTGGAACTGGAAAAGCACTATGACTATATTCTGTGTGATGTTGGGGATGAGCGGGGCGGGTTAGCTCCCGAGGTAATCGGGGATGCAGGGCTTTTAGTGCGCAATATCGGGCAGAATACAAAGGGATTTTTACAGTGTTTTAAGGAGAGTGGCACATGCTATCCGGGAAAAACAATTTTTTATCTGCTTGGCTGTTATGATGCCGAATCAAAATACAATATGCATAATCTGCGTTATAGTTACCGTGAGCTGAACCTGATGAATTCTGCCTGTCTTCCTTACTGTACGGAAATCCGGGATGCCTGTCTTGACGGTAAGCTTCTCCACCTGTTTGAGAAATGGCAAAAGGGGCGTGCGGGAGCAGCTCTTACGGATTTTTTTGGGTCGTTAAAAAAGGCGGCTAGAAGGATGCAGGATGCGGGCAGAGGAGGAATGGGGATATTAGAAGGGGGCGCATATATTGAAAAAAAAGGAAACGAAGCCTGAGAACATCGGGCAGTTAATGATATCAGTAAAGGAGTATATTGAAGACCTGATTTTCTCCGGGGAGGAGGGGAAGGGAGAAAAGGGAAGCGGAAAGGATAAATTCCGCAGACAAAAGGGGAGGCTGCGCCAGGCGCTGCACCGATGCAGCTTAGGCAGCGAGAAGGATCGTATGTTTGTCCGGGAATTTATTAAGGAAATTATTTCGGAAGTGTTAGGTCTTTCTGAGCAGGAACTTTTTATGTTGCTGCCGGTCAGGCAGGAAGACGGGCTTTCTGCACAGGACTGTTTTGAAGTACTGCTTTACAGTTATCTGCGCCGATGTGGGGAGGAAGGTTTTTTGCGGATGTGCGAAGAACATAATCTGCCTATTTATCACGTTGGTACTGAAAGTGGATGCAGGAATGATACAACATATCAGAATGATGGGTATGAAATATCGGAAGGGGAGATCCGTGGTATTATGCGGAAGGAAGCGCTTCATTTTACATACCCGGATCTGCTTGAAATACTAGCCCAGCGGGTTTACCAGGAACTTTACGGTTTTTCCTTCTGTGACCGCCTGATCTCGCAGGAACTTGCCATAGACGGTGTAAGCGCTGGGAAAAATGCAGTGTATATTATGTTGAGGGGGAAGAAAGTCCGGCTTTCCTTTCTATGTTTTGAGTCGGAAAATGCGCTTGCGCGCGTGGTGCGCAAGCTTGCGCGGAACCATCCTCAGGCACAGTTATCCCGCCGCAACTGTGCGATGGTGCTGGGGCTGTTAAATAATGTCCGGGTAACGGTGGCCAGGCCGCCGGCAGCGGAAGGATGGAATTTTTATGTCCGCAAATTTAATACCATTAAGGCAGATGAGCCAGCTAAACTTCTAACGGATAAAAACGCCTCTTATGCTGTTAGCCTGCTGCGTATCTTAGTAAAGGGCTGTGTGAACCTGGTGATTACAGGGGAACAGGCAAGCGGAAAAACCACATTGTTAAAAGCAATGGTGAGTTTTATTGATGGCCGGTTCAGCATCCGGCTTGCGGAGGGCGCACTTGAAATGCATCTTGGCGAACTTTATCCGAAGCGGAATATCCTTACCATGCAGGAGTATGGGGAACTGCAGCAAAAAGAGATTTTATCGCTGTTTAAAAAGACGGATACCGACGTAACTATTTGCGGGGAGATTAACGAGCCGCAGACGGCGGAAGCCTTTGTACAGATTGCGCAGTCCGGCGGGCGTTTTACAATGTGCACCAGCCATCATAATACAACGGAACGTTTGATTTCCTATATGCGCAACGCGCTCTTAAAAGGGGCTGGATTTGCAAGTGAGCGGATTGCGACTGAACAGGTGGTGGAAGCGCTGAATTTTGATATCCATATGGAAACGGATAAAAGCGGGCACCGGTATATTGAACGGATTACGGAGATTGAGCGGGAGGAAACGAAAGGTTACAAGCTAAGGGAAATTCTTGTTTTTTCGGGTGGTGAGTACCATCAGGCCGGGGTGATCGGGGAAGAACACAGAAAAAGAATATGCAGGTCTTATGAGGGCTGGCAGCAGGAGGAAGCAGCGGGGGTGCTGGCAGGATAGGAGGAAAATGTATCGTAGAATGGAGGAGATGTATTTGTACTACCATCCTTTTTCCAGGCGGATATGCAGGGAAAATGCCCTGACAGTAACAGGCATGGTTTTGCTTGTGGGAATAATTGGAAGCATGTTTTTGTTTTGGAGAGAGGGAGGATACCGCGCGTTTGCCTTTTCTGTTTTTTTCATATTTTTTGTGTACCGCGAAGTATTCTATCTGATCAAAAGCCGTGAGGCTAAGAAGGCAAAGGATATATTTTGTAAGGTACTTATGAATACGGGGCATCAGTATTACCGCAGCAGACAGGTGGCGGAAGCGGTTTATGATGCAGCAGAGGGAATGGATGCGGACACGAAAAAAAATCTGCGCCGCATTTATGAAATCCTTGGTGCTAAGGATCGTCAGAGCGGGATGGAGGAGTACAAGAGGCAGGTAAAAAATCGCTATTACCGTATTTTTCTTATGCTGATTACTGCGGTGGAAGAACATGGGGACGAGGAAATGAAGGATGGGAGCAAAAATACAGTGTTTTTGTGGGGGCTCTTAAACCTAAGACTGGAGGCGGAACTTGCACAGCGCAATGAGCAGCGTATGCGCTATTTACTATCCGGGCTTGGCTTTGTTGTTGCCGTTCCGATGTTTGCGATCCCAGCCATCCACCGCTGGGCGGTGGGCAATCTGCCGGAATTATCCTCGTTCTATGAAGGGATTGTGGGAAGGAGCATGGAGCTTGCTGCTTACGCTATGACGTTTTTATTATATGAATTACTTTCCGGTTTGCGCGGAATTGCTTACTGGCCAATGTTTTCTAGGCTGGCAGGCTGGCTTTCTAATATGGAGGGGGTGAAAAAGAGCTTTGGGCGCATGGTTTGGCTAAGGAAACCTGGTTTTTGCAAACGGGAAGAGTTGTTAAAAAGGCTTGGGGATAACAGGACACTTATGGAATTTTTTATTCATCAGCTTCTTGGCAGTATTACGGGGATCCTGCTGTGTGCGGGGATGTATCTAATGTATCTGCGCTACAGTGTGGGAAGGAGTTTTGTATGGGTGATCCTCTTTGTACTGGCGGCTTTTTTAGGGGGAAAATACCCGGTGCTGCGTTTATATATGGAGCGGCTGGTCTGTCTGGATAAAAGGGAGGAGGAGGTACTGCGTCTGGAGTTTTTGATACGGCTGGAAAAGCAGCTTCCTGGGATGACCTCTTTAGAACTTCTGGAACATCTTGAACAGAATGCACAGTTATTTTGTGTTTCGCTTAGGGAGTGTATCGGGGACTATGGATTGGATGAAAACGAGGCGCTTCTTGCACTCTGGCAGAAGGAGGATTACCCACCGTTCCGCAAGTTGGTTGATATGTTTATGATGGCGGAGGAAATTGGGGTACAGGATGCTTTTGCGGAGATTGACGCGGAAATCGGGCAGTTTTTGGAAAACCAGAAGCTTGAAACGGAGATTATGCAGCAAAAAAGAGCGGATTTTGCGGTTTTGCTCGCATGTATCCCAGGGGTATTTTTGCTGTTTGGCTATTTGATCCTGCCATTTATGGCGGAATGTTTCCGGATGCTGGAACAATACAATGGAAGTTTGTCGGCAGTTGTATAAGTTGGCGATGCCGCACAGGGGTGGCGGCATGCAGGAAAGGAGTAGGAAAATGGAGAATAGGAAAAAGAATATGGAAATGGGACTAAGACACAGAGAAGGTTATTTTTTATCAACAGCAACCAGGGCACTTATTATCGGGGTGGCGGTTATTGTCGTATGTATCGTGTGTTCGCTCGCGCTGTATATGTCAAAGCAGGGCAAGGCAGCAATCAACACTGGGACGAACCAGTATAATAAAATGTTGGAGGATTATCAAGATTTGAACAAAGCGATGTATAGAAACTTGCCCTCCTTTCAGTCAAATTTCCATTCAATCTGCACAGTACTCTCATTAATGACTATTCTTTCTACGATTTCGGATAGTGCAATGTTGATACCACAGGTATCTCCATTGGCTCGGCATGTATCCAACGTATCAATAAATGTCATGATGGTTTCTTGGTTCAAACGCCGCTGCCGAAGCGGGAGGTTTTCAAGTTCAAGCTGTGCTTGACTTTTCTCTTTATCGATATCGATTATCTTAGAGCGAATCATTCCGGGATCAACCTCTCCAAGGGAGTAGAGATCCATTAGGCGGTTGATCCGTTTGTCGGCTGCACTGATTTTGTGTAGAAGGATTTCACGACGTGAATCATCCTCAACGCTATTATTAATAGCAGCTATATATTCTGGTTGTCGCAATTTCTCGATTTCCGCATATACCACTGCTTCTAGATCCTCAGATCGGTAGGTGGTGTTACGGCATCCGATCATCCGAACCATGTTGCGATCTGCCATCGATCGGGAATAGCATATGTATGTGCCATATTTACCTTTTTTATTATATCGCCATCGATGATGGTATTTTGCACCACATTTAGCGCAGTATAGGATGCCGCCCAGTGGGGAGGTATACATGCGTTGTTGGCGGGCGCGGTTAGCACTCTCTCGTTCTGCGGCTATGTTCTGCGCCCTTGCAAATGTCACATCATCAATGATACGAGGATGGACTCCAGCATACACTGTGCCATTGTTTGTGACATTACCTACATAGGTTTGGCGCGTTACCATACTACGCACGGTTTTTTCTGACCATGGTCCATATTTGGTACGATACCCAGAACTATTCATTGTTTTAACAATTGTAGCAATAGGGGTTCGAGTGCAGAAAAGGCGATATACTTCCCTTACCTGAGCGGCTTCATATTCGTCTATCTCAAGTTCTCCATTAACATAGCAATATCCAATTGGCACGGTTCCTCCACCGTGCCATTTACCAGCTTTGGCACGTCCTTCTTTTCCATCTTTCATGCGCTCCCGAATTCTACTGCGTTCCAGCTCCGCAAATACAGACATTAGACCGAGAGAGCATTTCCCCATTGGTGTAGATGTATCCAAATTTTCTGAACGTGAAACAAACGTGACTCCTGCTGGCTCAAAAACTTTTTGAATTAGATAGAGTGTATCATATTGCGATCTTGACAAGCGATCGAGCTTATCAACCAGAACGATATCTCCACTCCCCGCTTTTACGGCATTGATAAGACTCTGCAAACCTGGACGCTCCATATCTCCGCCAGTATATCCATCATCAATATAGGTACCAACGACTTCCCAGTCCATGGCAGCACAGTATTTTTCAAGCCGTTCTCGTTGTTGTGGGATCGAAAATCCCTCTTCGGCTTGTCGTGACGTAGAAACCCGGATGTAAATTATTACACGTTTTTTCATACCTTACCTCCATAGTAGGGTGGAACCCGAAAGTCCCACCCTGTTTTGTACAATGTTTAATCATCGAAGTGATTCGATTTGTGCGTTAGATAATCCAGTGGTCTGAGCAATGATGTCTGTTGGAAGTCCTATTGCGATCATTTTTTTAGCGGTATTTTCCTTTTCTTCTTTTCTACCTTCTTCCCGTCCGCGCTGTTCTCCTTCTTTGATACCTTCCTCCCGCCCCCGCTTCTCTGCTTCCAGCATTCCTTGATTGTAATCCCGGAGTGCCTTTTGCCTTGCTTCGTATTCCATCCGTTTCTGGTCGTCCTGGCTGATAACTTGCAGGGTTTTGTATGCGCTTTGGATATAAGTGTTCTTCGTTGCCAACATTTCAAAGTCCTCCTTTCGCTCGGAACTGATAAACTTTGCCCATAATAGGATATCATCCTTGTCATCTTTTAATTCCTGCGGTAGCTTGGGCAGCTCGATCAGGTGGAATTCCATCTTGTCCGTGTACAGGAATTGGCGCTTGTCTTCCCGGATATGGAAACAGGAGTAAAATTCTGTTTCGTCAGGGAAGAGGATGAAATCCAGGATACTGATGCTTACACATTTCTTAAACACATTGTAAGGCT
>CAMWUU010000209.1 GCA_947177515.1 uncultured Lachnospiraceae bacterium | reverse complement strand
GTATGGGAAGTTTTAGTACTAGATGCCAACATCCATCCATAAGAAACGATAAATTAATTTGCCATTTCCTATAATCCTTTGGGGGATGCGCACGAAATGCCGCAAAAACAATGGCATTTCATAATAATAAAAGGATCCGTAAATTTATTGTATTATCATACCATATGGAAATAAAAATTTCAATGTCAAAAGAATAAACATACACCAAATACCACCATATCCACACAAATATAGAAAAACGGCGGCCTTGATTTCTCAAAGCCGCCGCCCTGTTTTAACTTTTCATCTGCCCACTAAACCAGAATTTGTATTAGCCGCCAGCTGGATCGGTTGACACTTTCCCAACAACCCTAGTCTTCACCCTTCTATTTTTTTACCCGGATCACATTCACGAGTTTCTTTAAGTTCATCTTCTGCCCATTATAAAGAATCAACCCCTCATATAACCGTCCGGAAAGGATAATACAGAGCACGGCGAATGCAAGCAGGATCACAAGGGAAACCACACCCTGCAATATGCTGGCCGTACCTGTCAACAGGTCACACGGCATACCGAACGGGATGGTGAACGGGATAAACCTTGTCGCTAAAACCAGCCCTTCCTTCTCCATTAGCACCCCAAAATAACATGCAAAAAAGCTGATGATAATCGGGAACTGGAAGATGTTTTGTACCTGGGCAGTATCCTCCGGCTTTGAAACAAGGCTCCCCGCCATACCCGCAAGCACGCTGTAAAACAAAAATCCAACAATAAAGATCAGCGCAGCAAGAAGAATTGCCACTGGTGAAAAAGCCGATGTACTAAATGTTTCCCTCACATAGTCAAGTACCTGTAAAATCACATTCTGATAGCCCGGATACATGGATTTCGCAATTGCATCACCAATAAACAGACCAACCAGCGAGCACACAATCCAGATAAAAAACTGAATAATACCCGCAAGTGACACAGCAAGCACCTTCCCGGTAATCATCGCATATGGCTTAACTGATGTCAGCAGGGTTTCTGTTAATTTTGAAACCTTCTCCATGGAAATTTCGCGGCTGACATCCTGCCCGTAAAAAATCAGCATCATATAGAGCACTAAGCCGAACACCATTGGTGCCATCATCTTGATAATCATCGCACCAACGCTGTGATCCTCCCCGATTTTTCCATCGCCAGTTACCACCGGCATCATCACTGCCATACCCTGCTCCGCAGTGAGCTGCACCATGCTGGTCTTTGCATACTCAAAACACTCCGACATTGCGGCAAGCAGATCCTCCGTTTCAGACTTTGTAGCAGACGAATTTTCCGGCAGGATCCCTTCCATATAGAACGTGTTATCCTTATAACTTATTGCAACAATCACACAGGCAACTTCCCCGCCATCCTTCCTGGTATATTCCAGTGCAGTTTCATAGTCCGGCACACTTAAAAAATGGATTCCCAAAAAGGATTCCCTGCCAAAAAGGGAAAACATCTGTGCATAGTCCACCTGATATGGGTTGTCTATCACGTAAACCGTCCGGATATCTGACCGTTCTACCTTCTTTTCATCCGGCTTGCCTGTCACCACAATCACAAGAACCAGCGCCGCAACCAGCATCAATGCTACCACTGCCGTTACTGCCCGGTAACCTGTTTTTTTTGTCATCTGGCGGAAGGTAAAGAAAAATACATCCTTCCACCCACGAAAACGACTCTCTTTCACTGTTCCCTCCATTCTTTCCCGCATAACAGCACCTTCGTTATGCAGATCCTGCATCATCATTATTTTGCTAACGGAATGAACTTACAACATCCCCGATGCCACTCCTTTGCGCATTCCGTTTTACCTTTTCAGCTTCGCATTTTAAAAAGCTGCTTTAACCCGACCCGGTTACCGTTATGGACAATCAGCGCCTCGTATACCCGCGCTACAAACCAGAACAAAATCGCAACCAACCCAATTAAAAGCAGGAGGGACACCACCGTCACCCATATTGGTGCTTTCCCAATTATAATTGCCCCAGGCATCAGAAATGGGGACGAAAGAGGAAAAAGCATTGCAAAAATTGCAAACGGGTTATCACCTGCACCAAGCAGGGAGCTTGCCGCGCCTATACCAATGTAAAGACCGACAAGTACCGAAATGGAAAACATAACAAGCCCTTCGCCAATCTCCTCCATACGGCTGACTGTCGCACCGGCCAGTCCTGCAAGCGTTGCGTAAAAAACCATGCCGAGCGCGATAAAAACAAGCCCTATCACAATATTAAGCGGGTTGAGCATACCAAGTACTTCGGGCGAAACCATTTTCGCAAGCATATTCTCGCCGGTTTTCTGTCCTGTAATAGCATTCGATGCCGCAAAGACCACAATCAGCCCGACCATCTCCGTCATAACCACACACAACATCGCCAATACCTTGCCGACAATAATTGCGAGCGGCTTTATGGTGGTCAAAAGAAATTCCACAACCTTTGAGGACTTTTCCACCACAATCGAAGATGCTACCTGGGAGCCAGTCATCATACAGATCATCATGCCGATAAAAAGCAGCGCATACAAAAACCCGTACTCAAAATCAGAAATTGAGGTATCCTCCTTCTCCACCACATTGCCTTCCATATCTGCATGGACGACATTGGTAAGAACCTGCGCGGACAAAAGTTCACGCTGGGCAGCGTCCACCCCAACTGCATTATAACGGCACTCCTTTAAGGCTGCGCAAAGCACTTCCTCAAAAGCCGTAAGCTCCGCCCTCTTAACTTCCCCATTCCTGGAATATTCCAGAAATAATTCCACCGGTCCTTCCTTTGCTGTTATGGACAAAAGTACTGAGTTTGTTTCCGTTTTATCCACGCGGCTGCACAACTCGTCGTATGCACTGCCGGAAGGTTCTGCACCCGGGGCAATCTCGACCTTCCAGCCCCCGTCTTTTAATAGGGGAACAACTGTATCCGCGTTAAAATATCCTGTTTCATCATAAACATATATTTTTGTAATCGTATAATTTCCGTTCTCCCCCTCATTAGAGGAAATTATGCTCATCACCGGTGAAGCCGCCATGGCAAGGAGCATCATTATCACAAAAGATACGATGAACGCCTTGCTTTTTAATGTCTGTGCCAGCGTGAATGAAAATACATCCTTCCATCCAGAAAGCTTATTCTTCATGTGCGCCTCCTACTTTCTCGACAAAAATCTCGTGCAGTGACGGCTCACGCAGTTCAAAACGGATCACCGTCACCCGATCCTGTACCAGCCGTCCCAAAAATGCCATTGCCTGCGCCTCGTCCTGCACTTTCAAATGATATTCCTCCGGAGTGCGGTTCGCAAGTTTCAAACCAAACTGATCAATATAGCGGTCAATCTCGCCCTCGCATTTTACAAAAAGATTCACCCTGCCATAGCTTTTCTTGATCTCATTTAAGTTCCCTGTCAGGACGGATTTTCCCCTGTTTAAAATAGTGATATCGGAGCAGAATTCCTCAATTACCGGCATCTGGTGGCTCGACATAATCAGGAATTTATTTTTTCCGATCTCCTCCCGGATAATGCCCTTAAACAAGTCGGTATTAACCGGATCTAAGCCGCTGAGCGGCTCATCGAGCACCAGAAGTTCCGGGTCAGAAAGCAGTGCCGCCATTAACTGGATTTTCTGCTGGTTTCCCTTGGAAAGCTGGTCAGCGCGGTTCGCCTTTGACTTTTTCTTTCCCTTGATAGACGGCGGAAAAATATACTAAGTTACTTCCAGCCGTTCTGCCCAGTATTTTATACGCTCCAACGCTTCCTTCCTGCCGACCTTCTTTAATTTTGCGAAATAAAGCAACTGGTCAAGCAGAGAATATTTCGGATAGAGTCCGCGCTCCTCCGCCAGATAACCGATATTTGCATTAACCGGGTCAAGGGGTGCCCCTTTCCAGGTTACTTTCCCCTCATCACTCGCAAGCATCCCAAGGATAATGCGGATCGAAGTGGTCTTGCCCGCCCCGTTTGTCCCGAGCAGCGCATACACACCCGGCTTTTCCATCGCAAAACCCAAATGATCCACGACGGTCTTTTCCCCATATCTTTTTACCAGTCCATCCACTATTAATGCCATACAAACCTCCTGTTACATTTCTTGCATTTTTTTGTCCCTGACACCCTCCCAGGGGTTCCACAAGCCCCAAATCCGATATTGTAAGAAATATTTATACGGACAAAGAGTTGTGCAAGTCGGTGTGACAGTTCCGAAAAGTATAATACTACACAAAGTCCTTTTTTTCAATTCCTTTCTTTCTTTTTAATGGAATACTAATTTAAAATCCGCATTTTTTCCCATTATGGTGCAAAACAGTGCAAGACATGTCCCCGCATACAAAACAGGAGCCGCACCGTTTTTCTACCGGTGCAGCCCGCAATCATACATCCTATATTTTGTATCCTACACTTCAAATAAAAGATCGCCGTAAGTTGGAACCGGCCAGAGTTTTTTATCCACTAACATCTCTAGTTCATCAATCGGTGCGCGCAGCGCCTCCATGGCTGGCACAACCTCCTGATAGAAATAATTTGCCTGCTCCTTCCCCTGTTCCTTTTTTGCAGCCACAGCATCCTTTTCCTTTAAAAGTGCAAGCGCCTGCTGTGCCTTTGTCAACAGCGCGGAAGTTTTGATTAGAAGCCCTTCCTGCACGCTGGTATCGGCAGCCGGGGCAGCAGCCCTCACAGCAGATAGGGAAGCTGCAATGCGCTCCACATAGCGGATCACCGCCGGGATATAGAGCTTTGATGCCATCTCGGCCATCGTTTTTGCCTCAATATTGACCGCCTTAGAATAACTTTCATAATGGATCTCTGCGCGCGCTAAAAGTTCTGTCCGGCTAAGTACCTTATGGCGTTCAAACATCGCAACACTGTCCTCACGCGTTAAGCACGGGATGGCCTCTACCATGGAACCCACATTCGGCAGCTTCCGGTTTGCCGCTTCCTCAAACCACTCTTTCGAGTAGCCGTTCCCGTTAAATATTATTCGTTTATGTGCATCCACTATCCTGCGGATCAGTTCCCGCACCTCCCGGTCAAATTCCGGTGTTCCCGGAACACTTCCAATTTTTTCCATTTCATCCGCCATCTCCGAGAGTGAATCGGCCACTATGGTATTTAATACGGTGTTCGGATCCGCAACGGACATGGAAGAACCCACCGTGCGGAACTCAAATTTGTTTCCTGTAAACGCAAACGGTGAAGTGCGGTTGCGGTCGGTTGCATCCTTCTTAATGTACGGGATGGAGTGTACTCCTGTTAAAAGCTTGCCGCCCTGGATCGTATTTTCTATTGTGCCATGCTCGACAAGTTGTGCTAAGATATCTTCGAGCTGCTCTCCTAGGAACATGGAAATAATCACGGGCGGTGCTTCATTCCCGCCAAGCCGGTGGTCATTGCCGGGGTTGGATGCAGAGAGGCGCAAAAGTTCCGCATGTTCGTCAACCGCCTTGATAACCGCCGCAAGGAAAAACAAAAACTGCGTGTTTTCATGTGGTTTTTTGCCCGGGTTTAAAAGATTTTTCCCGGTATTTGTAATCATTGCCCAATTATCATGCTTGCCGGAACCATTCACTCCCGCAAAAGGCTTCTCGTGCAGCAGGCAGGCCAGCCCCTGACGGTTGGCCACCTTTTTCATACACTCCATAATAAGCTGGTTGTGGTCGGTCGCAATATTCGCAGTTGCATAAATCGGTGCCAGCTCATGCTGCGCCGGCGCAGCCTCGTTATGCTGTGTCTTTGCCAGAACCCCAAGCCGCCAAAGTTCCGTGTTCAGTTCCTTCATAAATGCCGCGATGCGCTCTTTGATCGTCCCAAAATAATGATCATCCAGCTCCTGCCCCTTTGGCGGCATCGCACCAAACAATGTGCGCCCGGTAAAGATCAGGTCTTCCCTTTTTAAGTATTTCTCCTTGTCAATCAGGAAATATTCCTGTTCCGCACCGACAGAACACGAAACATTTGTTACATCCCTTTCCCCGAACAGATGCATAACACGCACCGCCTGTTTGTTCAGCGCCTCCATCGAGCGCAGCAGGGGGGTTTTTTTATCCAGCGCCTCACCCGTGTAAGAGCAGAACGCAGTTGGGATACAGAGCGTGACCCCCGCTGCATCCTCTTTTAAAAATGCGGGAGAGGTACAATCCCAGGCTGTATACCCCCTTGCCTCAAAAGTGGCACGCAGCCCACCCGATGGGAAGGAGGACGCATCCGGTTCCCCCTTAATTAACTCTTTGCCCGAAAATTCCATAATCACCCTGCCCTCCGGTGCCGGGGCGATAAAGGAATCATGCTTTTCCGCAGTTACGCCGGTCATCGGCTGGAACCAGTGGGTGTAGTGGGTCGCCCCCCGCTCAATCGCCCAGTCCTTCATCGCATTTGCCACGACTTCCGCCACCATCGCATCCAGCTCCTCGCCG
>CAMWUU010000208.1 GCA_947177515.1 uncultured Lachnospiraceae bacterium | reverse complement strand
TCCCAATAGTAATCAAACGTTCCCTTTTCTGGGGGCTGCCGTAATCCCAGGCATTAAGTACTTTCTTTTGGATGCTGTAACCGGCCTGTCCAAAAATATCTGTGATCGTTTCGTAGGTTCTTCCCCGGTCATGGGTCAGCAGGCCGCGCACGTTTTCAAACAAAAACATTTTCGGCTGCAATTTCTGAAGAAAGGTTGCATAATGGTAAAAAAGCGTTCCCCTGGCATCCTCAAGCCCTAGGCGCTTACCCGCATAAGAAAAAGCCTGGCAGGGCGCTCCTCCGGAAAGCAGGTCAAGCTCCCCTTTTTTTATCCCAAAATAATCCTCGAGATCAAGACATGAAATATTAGCAATATCATCATGGATAACCCGCCAGTTTGGCCGATTCTTTTTTAGGGTTTCGGAAGCATTCTTATCAAGTTCAATCAGCCCCAGAGTTTCAAAACCTGCCCTTTCTATGCCCAGTGCCAGTCCGCCCGCCCCGGCAAACAGTTCGATGGACGTAAAGGTGCATGTTTTTCCTTTCCGATCCACTTTAAAAACTTCCTTTCCGGAAAAATTTTTTGCGGAAGAATTCTTCCGTGATGAGGGTTTGCCCATTTCCATAATATCCTCAATATTACATTCCAGTGCCGCACATATCTTTTCGATTGATTCAAATGAAACCGGTTCATTCTTCCCAAGCCTGGCCAGTACATTAAAACTAATCCCGGCGGCTTCCTTTAGTTCAGTCCGATTCATTTTTTTATCAATCAAGAGTTTCCATAACCTGTCATAACTAAGCATCACGCAAATTCCCCCTCTGTTTTTCGTTTTTTATTTTATCACAAACCCTAAAATATGGCAAGTTTTTTCCTCACGATATCATTAGATTTTCTCACGAACTTTCTTAATAAGATTAAATCAGGAAATTATTTCCATAAACAGTTTTATTGCAACAAATAGGTTTTATCAGGTTTTCATTTCCGTTTTTTGTACCGCTTAAACAACACAAATACATTATATGATGCCATGGAAATTTTTTCTTTTTTAACTTGCCAGGAAAGCACTCTTTTTGTTATAATATGTCTAAACAGATCGAAATTCCATCAGAAAAAGGAGGATGTTACCATGTCAAAAACCTCAGTATCCGTATCCCAAAATATGAGCCATATCCGCAGCCAGGATACTTCTATTGAACGTTTGCTGCGCAAGGCGCTTTGGAAAAAAGGATACCGTTACCGAAAAAATTACAAAGTACTTCCTGGTTCGCCCGATATTGTACTGACAAAATATAAAATTGCCATTTTCTGTGACAGTGAGTTTTTTCACGGGAAGGATTGGGAGATCCTTAAGATGCGCCTGCAAAAAGGGAGTAATCCTGATTTCTGGATCAAAAAAATCGAGCGCAACCAGGCGCGTGACTGGGAGAATGATAAGAAACTTTTATATCTCGGATATACCGTTTTCCATTTCTGGGGACAGGATATCAAAATTCATACGGAAGAATGTCTGAAAGCGATTGAGGAATCTATTTGGGATGATAAAATTGCAAATACCGATCTGCCTGAACTAACAGAAGGGGATGACCTATAGCCCATCCCCTTCCTGTTTTCAGTTTCACGATCCCTTCCTGCAAAAGCAGTTCCAAGAACCCGTTCTTCCCTCTTTTACATTTTGTTTTACCCTGCGGATTCCCTCCCATAGGAATAGATCTTTACATACTGTTCCATCTTATCCTTAATCAACTGCATTTCACTATCTGGCATATTGCCGCAAATCATAAAGCTGTTTATCCTGCTGCCCAAAAATATCCCAAAATCCTGCACAACATCCGGAGCCATCCCGATCTTTTCTAGGTGTGGGTGGTTCCCATATATTTTCAAATCCACCACCGGATAGATGAATTCCTTTAACTTAACAAGCTTTGGAACCGCCGATAATCCCTTTTCATCCGCCGCTTTTTTTGCCAGGTGGAATTTTGTAAGCTTCGTAAGTGCAGGCAGAAAATCAAGATTTTCCATAACATGCCAATATAAATCCAAACTCTTTAAGTTTTCAAGCTTTCCAAGAAAACGACCATCATAAACCCCCATTTCTTCCAGGCGTAGTTCCTGTAACCGGGCAAAATTTCCAATTTCTTCTAATTTTATCCCCTCTACTTTCCTAAGGGTCAAACTTATCAGTGTCCTGCTCCCGGCAAGTGCCATCAGTCCCCCACCATCCATTACATTCAGGCTAAGTTCCTTTAACGCAGGTGCCTGTGCGAGCACAGCCAAATCTTCCCCCTTTAGGCGGCACCGAACCAAGATTAATTTTTTTAGTTGCCGTGCTTTTGCAAGATACCCGATATTTTCCAAGTTACAGTCATGCAAAATAAGTTCTTTTAAATTTTCCATCCGTCCAAATGGCATACAATCCAATTCTTTTTCGCGGATCATCATGTTTTTTTCCCCTGCAAGGCTACTTTGCGGTACAAATTCCCCACCGTAATATTCCTGCCAGAATCCGTCGGGCAGCAGAACCTTTCCCACCGGATCTTCGTTATTTAAATTCCCCATATTATTTTTTTACTTCCTTCCCGTTTTCTACTTCCAGCCCTTTCTCAGCCCCTGCCGCAAAGGCAAGAATTATTATCTGCACCAAAACCGGATTATTCCATTCTCTATCCCAATTACCATCCACCTTCATTACAAATTCCCCATCCGCATCCTATGCTTCCCCTTGTTATTCTAACCCCCCAGCATATAGAACGCAAGTATTTTTTCGTTTTGGCATAGTGTACAACCGTAATGATTGAAAGAGAGATTCCTTACAGACTGCGGCTCTCTATGCCTTCATACCTACAATTTTATCCGAATCCGGTACGCGCTAAGCCAATCGTTTACCTGAAGCAGATACGCGTATAATTGTGGTCCAGCCATTAACTGCCCGTACCACGGTTTTGCATAATCTGAGGGCATTGCCATAAATGCTTTTGCTTTTTTCGTATCAAGCAAGGCATGTATCGGCTGGCTTGCATCCGCAAGCATCTGAGTGAAGCGCCCTTTTAAAATCCGCTCGTAACCCGGGTGATAAGTTTTTGGATACGGACTTTTTTTCCGGTAAAGTACCTCTTTTGGCAAATAACCTTCCCCCGCCTTGCGCAAAAGCCCTTTTACCATCCCGTCCGGGCATTTCATTTCCCAAGGCACATTGTAGATATATTCTACAATCCGGTGATCTGCAAATGGTACACGTGCTTCTAATCCGCTTGCCATGCTTGTGCGGTCCATCCGGTCAAGGAGTGTTACCATAAACCAGTTTAAATTCAGCCAGCCCATGCGCTGTCTGCCCTGTTCCAGTTCCGAGAATTCATAATTTACAGGCGCAGCTTCCATGGTTGCCTCATAAGCGGCTGCCTCATACTCTTTTAAGTGCAATTCCTGAAGTATTTCATCCTTTAACATTGCCGTGCGCATGGAAAATTCATTTGACCATGGGAATCCGTGCTTTTTTACCAGCTCCTCCCTGTGAAACCATGGGTAACCGCCAAAAATTTCATCCGCGCACTCCCCGGTTAGGGTTACTTTGTCATACTGTACGACCTGCTTGCAAAAATACAGCATCGAAGCTTCAACATCTGCCATACACGGCAGGTCACGCGCCCTGACCGCCGGGGAAAGGTAATCGGCCAGCAGGGCATTGTCGCACTCCAGAAAATGATGGTTCGTGCCGCACTGCTTTACCATCATCTCCGCAAAAGGCCGATCCTGTGATGGTTGATAGGCACTGGATTGGAAATATTTATCGTTCCCGGTAAAATCGAAGGAAAATGTGTCAAGTACCTTCCCCTCCTTTTTCAGTTCCGCTGCACAGATGGCAGTGACAAGGCTTGAATCCACACCGCCGGATAGGAAAGTACTGATTGGGATATCCGAGAGCATCTGCATACGCACGGCATCCGTGATCAACCACGCGGTATGTTCTACTGTCCTCTCAAAATCTTCTTTATGTTCTTTTGCCTCTAGCTTCCAGTAATATTCTTCCTGTAAGGCTTTTCTTGCATCGAGGGCGGCTGTCCCTGCATGCAATGTTACAATGCTTCCGGCACGTACCTCCCGGACACCGTAAAAAACCCCTTTCCCCGGTGTTTTGGCAGGTCCGAGTGCAAATATCTCGCACAAACCTTCCCTGTCTACTTCTGCTAAAAAGCCGGGTGCCACAAGGATGCCCTTGATTTCGGATGAAAAGTACAGCATATTTTCATGGAATGCGTAAAACAATGGTTTTACTCCGAGCCGGTCACGGACAAGGAGCAGTTCCTGCTGCCCCTCATCCCAGATCGCGAAGGCAAATATTCCGTTCAGCCGTTTGAAGAATTCTTTTCCGTAACGGCAATAGCCGTTCAGGATAACTTCTGTATCGCTTGTTGTCCGGAAGGTTTCCCCGTCTTTTTCAAGTTCTCCCCGCAGTTCACGCATATTGTAGATTTCGCCATTGTAGACAATGACTATGTCTTCCCCGCCTTTTTTCCTTGCCATTGGCTGCTGTCCATGTGCAAGGTCGAGTATGGAAAGGCGCACATGTGCCAGCCCGCAGTGCTTCGAGAGATATACGCCTTCCTCGTCTGGTCCGCGGTGCTTTTGCACCTGGTTTATCGTATCCAGTATATTTTTATATCGCCCTTCTTCCGCTGTCAGATCACGCCCCGGCGCACAAAACCCGGCAATTCCGCACATATCCGCATCCTCCTATTTTAAGTTCCGCAAAAGACCTTCCGGTACCAACTCCCCTGGAAACCGTTTCTGTCCGCTTTGCTCCCATAAACGCTTTCCGGCACCAGATGGCCTTTTGCTGTTTTAAGTTCCGCAAAACCCCTTCCGGTACCGTTTTATATAGCCAATACAGGCTGAATCTGTTTTCCGTCGAGGGCGAGTTTTATTGTGTCTGCTAGTTTCCCAAAATGTGCCACCAGGGAATGTGGCTTTTTTACTGGGTCGTCCTGTGAAAACGGAACAAAATATATATTCTTTGCATTCATTAACAATCCAATATTTTTCATATTCATGCCAAGTGCATCATTGCTCGCAATACATAGTACAAGTGGCTTCTCATTACGCAGATGCGCCTTGGCTGCCATCAGTACAGGGCTGTCCGTAATACCGTTCGCCAGCTTCGCAATCGTATTTCCGGTACATGGCATAATCACCATAACATCAAACATTGCCGATGGTCCTACCACCTCTGATTCCTTAATGGAAAGGAACGGCTTTTTTCCTGTGATTTCCTCCGCCCTTCTAACAAAACTTTCCGCTTCACCAAAACGGCTGTCAATATTCTGTGCCGCATCCGAAAAAATGGTCTGAATCTCTGCTCCTGCCACAACTAGGTTTTCAAGTTCGGCAAAACTTTTTTTGTATGTGCAAAAAGAACCCGTAAATGCGACTCCTATATTTTTCCCATTTATTTCCATTTTTATTCCCCACTCCTTCTGTCAAAGTTTCACATCCGCCCTCCCATCACTATTTTTCAGAAAGCAATCCGCTGCATCTATCTGAAATGGATCCACAATCCCAATCCATCACAATACTTCCATCTGTTCTGTTTTTATACTGATACACTCCGCCATTGCCTGCGCTGCCCCATCAGGGGCATATTTTCCTGGGAGTCCCGGACACAAAAGCACTTTCATCCCAAGGCTTTCTGCCAATTCTATTGGGAATCCGCCTGGCGCGGAAGCAATCTCCACAAAAAGTGTTTTTGCCCTCGCATGACGTAGCTTATATTCCGGTATTACCATGGCAGGAACTGTATTAATTACAATATCCGTCCCCGGCAGCAGATCGCTAAGCTGTTCGTAATAACCAATGGCAAACCCTGCTTCATACGCCTCCCATGCGCTCTGCATCCGGCGCACGCACACGGTTACATCCGCCCCTACCCCGCGCATGATTTGGGCAATTTCCCTGCCACAAAATCCAAACCCGGTAATAAGCACCTTTGCATGTCTTATCCTCTTTTTCCACACACGGATGACCTCGGCTACACAGCCCTGTGCCGTTAATTCTGCATTTCTTTTCAGAAAAGACTCTTCCTTAAGAAAATCTGTCACCTGCACGCCCTCGTTTTTCAGCGCCTCTTTAAGCTCCTTTTTGATCCCCCCCGCAAAAAAATGCTGCCCTGCCCGCAGATGCGCACACAGGGTATCACCAAAATCTTCTTTTGATGCAAGATATTTTGAAAACGGCACTGGTCCTACCAGAACCTGACAATTCCCCGCCAGCTCAGAAAAGCTTTTTGCTGCCCCAACTTTATCAAACTCCGATAACAACGGACATGCACACTTTTCACTTCCAAGCTCCCACACCCATACTTTATGCCCGCTTTGTATCAGGTCATTCGCAAGATAACAATGCCTGTCATCCCCGCCAAAAATACCGATCTTCTTCTCCATTGGGA
>CAMWUU010000207.1 GCA_947177515.1 uncultured Lachnospiraceae bacterium | reverse complement strand
AAAGGAAGCTGGGAAATGAACGACTACGGGAGAGAAGCAAGCAGAAGGGCACGGAATGAAAAGGCGAAACGGGCGAGGGAACAGTTTTTGATGCTGGTTCTTTTGCTGGCTTTAGTGCCAACAATTTTATGTATTATTTTGTTTACAAAACAGTCAAAGCTGCAAAAGGATATGGCAGAACTTAAGCAGGAACTAAAAAAGTATGAACTGCAGGCTAACAGTAACGGTACAGGAAACGGAAACCAGGGGGGTGTGGGGATTGCAAATGCAACACCGTTCCCGACCCCGGAATCGAATAATACGCCACAGCCAACTAACGGAACCATCCCGGCGGATGGGACTTCCCACAAGACGGGAGGCGATTTGTCACAGGAAGGGTCAGTAGTACCGGCAACGGATGTCACACCGGGAACTGATTTGGGAAATGTAACCAAACCGTCCCCAACCCCAACTCCAACGCCTACCCCGACGGTAACGCCGGAGCCAACCATGGCTCTTGACCCAGAAACCGGGGAGCCGCTGCCGTGGGCGGATAAAAAAGTCTATATTACATTTGATGATGGTCCAAGCAAAAATACGGATGAATTGCTTGACCTTTTAAACCAGTATAACGCAAAGGCCACTTTTTTTGTGATTGGACATGAGGGGGAGGAGAGTAAACGCCTCTATAAACGGATTGTGGATGAGGGGCATGCGATTGGGATGCATTCCTACTCCCACGATTATGAAAAAATATATAAATCTGTAGAAGATTTCGAGAAAGACTTTACAAAGATAAGCAATTTATTGTATGATAGTATAGGATACGTTCCGGATCTCTACCGTTTTCCGGGCGGGAGCAGCAACAGCCGCTGCAAGGCGCTGACCATCCAGCCGTTTATCAGCTTCCTGTTAGAGCGCGACCTGCGCTATTTTGACTGGAATGTGGAAAACGGGGATGCGACCGGGAAAAGCTACACGGTGGAGGAATTGGCACAGAATTTGTTGGATGGTGTGGAAAAGAATAGGGTTTCCGTCGTCCTGTGCCATGATACGAACGCAAAGGGGAAGACACTTGAATCGATGAAGATCGTGCTGCCAACGCTGGTGGAGAAAGGTGCGCAGATCCTTCCGATCACGGAAGATACCCCTATGATCCGGCATGTAAAACCAGCGGGAGAGGACTGAGAGGGGATTTTAGTCCGAAAAACCAGGGTGTGGCGGAAAGGCGTTTTCCGATACCCTGAGAAAAACTTATATTTAGGAGGTAACAGAAATGGCTTTTTACAAGGGCTATGACAGCGATGTCACAGAAGATAATACTGATGTGGCGGAAGATGGGAAGCTCCTGGGCTTTAGCGAGGAGGAGGATCAGGTTAATGCGGATATCCTAGACAGCCTTTTTGCGGACGAGGAAGAAAGCCTGTTAGGGGAGGTGCCGGTTCCTGCCGAACAGCCTGCACCGCAGGAGGATACAAAGGTTAGGGAGGCGGAGGCAGAATCGGATCGCACACAGCAGGAAGGTACGACTTTGATCACAAAGGGTACTACCATCAACGGCAGCATTATCTCGGACTGTTCCCTTGACGTTATGGGTACAATTATGGGTAATATTGAGTGCCTGGGAAAACTTTCCATTTCCGGGAAGGTGGTAGGTAATTCGATGGCATCGGAAGTCTTTGTTAATACCGACCGCCTAGAGGGCAGCATCACCAGTGAAGGCTGTGTCAAGATCGCACAGCAGACTGTTGTAATCGGGGATGTTACAGCATCTTCCGGTGTGATTGCGGGCGCAGTAAAAGGGGAACTCGATGTGGCAGGACCGTTAGTAATCGATTCCACCGCCGTTGTGCAGGGTGATATCAAGGCGAAGTCCATCCAGATCAACAATGGTGCGGTGGTGGATGGGCATGTATCCCTGGATTATGCAACCGGGATTGATCTCAACAATATTTTTGAGGCAAAAGCGTAAAAGGGACATGGGGGGATTATCATGAAGCGTGTATTATTGAAATTAAGTGGTGAGGCGCTTTCCGGGGAAAAAAAGACCGGTTTTGATGAGGCGACCTGCCTTGGTGTTGCAAAACAGGTGAAAAAGCTGGTGGAGGAAGGGGTACAGGTTGCAATTGTAATCGGCGGCGGAAATTTCTGGCGCGGCCGGTCAAGCAATACGATTGACCGGGTACGCGCAGACCAGATTGGTATGCTTGCCACAGTAATGAACTGTATCTATGTTTCCGAAATTTTCCAGCATACCGGGATAAAGACAAAGATATTCACCCCTTTTGTACTTGGATCCATGACGGAACTTTTTTCCAAGGAGAAGGCGGTGGAAAGCCTTCTTTCTGGAACCGTCGTATTTCTTGCCGGTGGTACGGGGCATCCATATTTTTCGACCGACACGGCAACGGCGCTTAGGGCAACTGAACTGGAATGCGATATGATCCTGATGGCGCGTGCGGTGGATGGTGTTTATGACAGCGACCCGAAACTAAATCCCGAGGCGAAAAAATATGATACCGTATCCTACCAGGAACTGCTTGACAAAAAGCTTGCCATACTTGACCTGACTGCGACAGTCATGTGTATGGAAAATAAAATCCCACTGCTTGTATTCTCCCTGAATGAGGAAGACAGTATCCTAAAGAACGGGAATGGGACGGTTACCGGAACCGTGGTCACAGTGGAATAAATTCCCGCAGGGTTTTAGGGAAATACAGAGTATCTGAAAATCCAGGAAAGGAAAAGTATTTTTATGAACGAGAAGATTAAGATTTATGATGAGAAGATGGGGAAATCGGTGGATTCGCTGAAAGAGGAGTATTCGACCATCCGCGCAGGCCGCGCAAACCCGCATCTTCTTGATAAGCTGCGTGTGGATTATTACGGTACACCATCACCGCTGCAGTCGGTGGCCAATATTTCTGTACCGGAGGCGAGGATCATCCAGATACAGCCTTGGGAATCCAAAATGATTAAGGAGATTGAGAAGGCCATCCTGGCTTCCGATCTGGGGCTTACACCGAGCAATGATGGGAAGCTGATCCGCCTTGTGTTCCCTGAACTGACGGAGGACCGCAGAAAGGAACTGGCAAAGGATGTAAAGAAAAAGGCAGAGAACGCCAAGGTTGCAGTTCGCAATATCCGCAGGGATGCAAATGACGTGATCAAGAAAGCGGAAAAGGCAGGCGAGATTTCTGAGGATGAGCAGAAGGATATCGAGGACGAGATCCAGAAAATGACAGATAAATACATCGACCTGATCGACAAGGAAGCCGAAACCAAGTCAAAGGAAATTATGACAGTATAAATTTAAAATCTTATGATAGTATTATGAATGGGGAGCAGACAGGCGGCAGCAGGCTTGCCGCCTGTTCCATTTGCGCCTACGGACACGAAAAAAATTTTTAAATATAAATGGATGATATGCTATGAGTATGGAAAATTATGAGATTCCGCGGCATGTTGCAATTATTATGGACGGCAACGGGCGCTGGGCAAAAAAAAGGAGGATGCCCCGGACTTACGGGCATGCCCAGGGAAGTAAAACCGTAGAAAGAATCTGCGAGGACGCTTACCGGATGGGGATTGAGTATTTGACCGTCTACGCATTTTCTACGGAAAACTGGAAGCGGCCAAAAGAAGAGATCGACACGCTGATGGGACTTTTGCGCGACTATATGAAGGACTGTATCAAAACGAGCAAAAAAAATAATATGCGCGTTCGGATTATCGGGGATGTTTCAAAACTTGATGCGGATTTGCAGGAAAGTATAAGAAGGCTTGAGGAGGCTTCCCGGGAAAATACAGGGCTGAAATTCCAGGTCGCCCTAAACTATGGCGGCAGGGACGAACTCTTGCGGGCGGCAAAGAAACTCGCAAAAGATTATGCTGCGGGGATGTCCGATAAGGAGCTTAATGCAATAGGGGAGGAAGAATTTGGAAATTATCTGGATACGGCGGGGATTCCCGCCCCGGAACTTTTGATCCGCACAAGCGGGGAGGTGCGCCTTTCGAATTACCTGCTCTGGCAGTTGGCCTATGCCGAACTTTATTTTACGGATGTTTTATGGCCGGATTTCAGCAAAAAGGAATTACAAAAGGCGATTGAGTATTATAATAAAAGAAACAGAAGATTTGGAGGCGTTTAACTATGTTCTGGGTTCGGTTCCGCAGTTCCTGTATTATTGCCGTCTGCACAGTGCTTGCCCTGGTACTGGGCGGGAATGTGCTTTTTGGGGTGATACTTTTGGTTTCCCTGGTTGGTATGATGGAAATGTACCGCGTGGTGGATGTCCACAGAGCCTTCCCAGGGATAATCGGTTATTTTGCCTGCGCCGCCTATGATTTCCTGCTCCTTTTTGGGATGGGGGCGTATAGGGCAGAGTTTTTCATCGCCTTTTTCCTGGTTTTGATGTTAGGGTATGTCTTTACCTTTCCGAAATACCACTCCGGGCAGGTGACAATGGTTTTTTTTAGTTTTTTTTATGTGGCAGTTATGTTGAGTTATGTCTGGCAACTGCGCACTAGCGACGGCGGGGCATATCTTGTATGGCTTGTTTTTATCGGTTCCTGGGGGTCGGATACCTGTGCATACCTGGTTGGAAGAAAATTTGGCAAACATAAGATTGTGCCAAAACTTTCCCCAAAAAAATCCTTTGAAGGCTGCATTGGAGGAGTGGTCGGGGCGGCGGCACTTGGCGCGCTGTTTGCAGCGGTATTTTCTGAAAAACTAACACTTTTTTCTAACCCGGTTTTTTCCTGCGCGCTTATGGGGGCAGCATCCTCCGTGCTTTCACAGCTAGGGGACTGGGCGGCATCCGCAATCAAACGCAACTTTGATGTAAAAGACTATGGGACGCTGATCCCGGGACATGGTGGTATTATGGATCGCTTTGACAGCGTGATCTTTACTGCCCCGGTTATTTATTATTTAGCACAGTTTCTGTAATAACAGCAGGTCATAAAAAAACGGGATGGAAAATATTACCAGATATTTTATTCCCCAGAAGAATGGAGGACGGCTGAAAATAAACTTTTCAACCAACAAGTTTTGTGCTGCGCCAAAACTTAAGCCATGGGCTGCTCCTGAAATTAGTCGCAGCATGGAGGCTAAACATGAAAAGAATATCGGTTCTTGGCTCGACAGGTTCCATCGGGACACAGACACTTGATGTGGCAAGAATCCATAATGACATACAGGTTGTAGCGCTTGCGGTTTACAAAAGCATCCACCTGCTGGAAACACAGACGAGGGAGTTTATGCCTCGTCTTGTGTGTGTATATGATAGGGAGGCGGCGGCAGACTTTAGGGTGCGTGTGCGCGATCTCCCCGTTACCGTGGTAAGTGGTATGGAGGGGCTTTTAGCCTGTGCGCTCTGTGAGGAAGCGGATATGGTGGTCAGCGCTGTGGTCGGCATGATTGGGATCCGCCCGGTGATTGAGGCTATTTGTGCTGGTAAAGATATTGCATTTGCTAACAAGGAAACCCTGGTGACAGCGGGGCACCTGATCATGCCCCTTGTAAAAAAACATAAAGTGAAATTCCTTCCGGTGGACAGCGAACATTCAGCGATTTTCCAGTCACTTTCGGGAGGCGGGGAACCGGAAAAATTAATCCTGACTGCTTCCGGCGGCCCGTTCCGTGGGAAAAAGCAGTCGGAGCTTGATGGTGTCAGCGTGGAGGACGCACTCCGGCATCCGAACTGGAGTATGGGAAAAAAGATTACCATCGATTCCGCAACCATGGTCAACAAGGGGCTTGAGGTAATGGAGGCAAGCTGGCTGTTTGGGATGGAAGCGGATAAAATCGAGGTAGTCATACACCCGCAAAGCATTATACATTCAGCGGTGGAATATACGGATGGCGCGGTGATTGCACAGCTTGGCGTACCCGATATGAAACTGCCAATCCAGTACGCGCTGTTTTATCCAAAACGAAGGGCAATGTCCGGCAAACGGCTAAGCCTTACCGAACTTGGCAGTCTGACCTTTGAAAGGCCGGATCTTTGTGAACTGCCAGGACTCTCCCTCGCATATGAGTCCATACGCGCAGGGGGCAGTATGCCAGTTGTTTACAATGCGGCGAATGAATACGCGGTGGAGGAATTTTTAAACGGGAAAATCCGGTTTACCGAAATTACAAAGCGGATCGCCGATGCAATGCAGGCGCACCGGGTAATCAGGGAACCGTCGCTTTCTGAGATTCTGGAAACAGAAGCCTTAGTGCGGGAGTATCTGGCAGGGAAAAAAACTTCTTCCAATTAAAAATATATTGCATCATGGAGGCTTAGAATGAAGATAGGCAGTATAATTGTAGCGATTTTAATGTTCAGCCTTGTCGTGGTTTTTGCCGCGCTGGGGCATTTGCTGTTTGCCAAGAAAAACGGGAATTGTGTGACAGAGTTCTGCCTTGGTATGGGGCCGAAGCTTTTTGGCATCAAAAAAG
>CAMWUU010000206.1 GCA_947177515.1 uncultured Lachnospiraceae bacterium | reverse complement strand
GCCCTCTGTTCCGTACTGTTCTTTCTGTTCCTTGACCACCTCCTCGACCCACTTCTCGCAAAAATCTTTCCCTCAAGCGAGGAAAATTACCAGGAGGCTCTGGCACAGTTAAGTAAGGCACCCATCCTGACCCTGATTCAAATCTGTATTTTGGCACCCATCCTAGAGGAAACATTAATGCGCTGGTTTCTTCTCGGCGGCCTGGCGATACAATATGGAAAAGGGGTTGCCCTGTTTACTTCTGCACTCCTGTTCGCGCTGCTGCACATGAATCTGGTACAGTCCCTATCTGCATGGATCTGTGGAATTGTTCTTGGTCTTTTGTATCTGCACACGAACTCACTTTTTTGCTGCATTGTTGCACATATGGGATACAACCTGCTTGCCTACCTCACAACCGTATTACCACTATTTCGAGGAAAATAATTTTATGAAAAATAAATAAATACATACTAATATTTATATTATCGCAAACCCCATCAAGGCTTTGCCTTTGTTTGCACAAAGTCTAAAATATTGACGCACTTTGGACAAAATAGCAGTTTGGTTTCTATTATTTTTTTCCATTACTTATTGTTGGAAAATAATAGAAATATAGTTGACCTGATATTTCTTCCAGTTCCGGAATTATTACAAAAAGGATGCTTATTAAGTTACCATACTTGTTGATAATCATGGTCATATATGATACAATATAACATATATAAATAAATAGAAAGGAAATCGTATAGAGAATATTATGACATTACAGAAAGTAATGAGCCAGGTACGCCGTGCAATAGACGACTACCATATGATTGCGGATAATGACCGTATTGCAGTTGGTATCTCCGGCGGCAAAGACAGTCTGACCCTGCTTTTGGCATTGCATGGGCTAATGCGTTTTTATCCAAAAACCTTCAGCTTGCACGCTGTCACGGTTGACCTTGGCTTCCTTAATCTTGATCTTGCCCGGATACAGGAATTATGTAATGAAAAAGCGATACCATACACGATTGTAAAAACGCAGATTGCCGAAATCGTATTCGGGGAACACAGGGATGAAAATCCCTGCTCCCTCTGCGCGAAACTGCGCAAGGGGGCACTGAATAACGCGATGAAGGAGGCAGGATGCAACAAAATTGCCTATGCGCACCATCGGGATGATATGATTGCGACCATGTTCCTCTCCCTATTCTACGAGGGGCGTTTCCGGGCGCTCGAACCTGTAACCTACCTTGAGAAAAGCGGTCTTACACTGATCCGCCCGCTTTTGTACATGAAAGAAGCAGATGTGGCAGGCTTTGCAAACAAAGCAGGACTCCCCGTTGTCAAAAGCCCCTGCCCCGCCGACGGAAGAACCCGCCGACGGTATGTGGAAGAACTTTTGCGCCAGATAAACCGTGATAACCCTGGTGTAAAAGAAAGGATTTTTACAGCACTAAAGGACAGTTGGCTGGACGACTGGAAATAGCTATGGACACCCTGCAGATATTTCCAAAACAGCCCCCAATATTTTTCGCTCTATGCCATCGGTAATCAGCACCTCGGTTTAACCTGTTCAGCTATGCTTTTGGCAGTGTGCACCTCAGTTTAACTTGTGCAGCTATGCCCTTGGCAGTATGCACCTCAGTTTAACCTGTGCAGCTATGCCCTTGGCAGTGTGCACCTCGGTTTAACCTGTTCAGTTATGCCTTTGGCGGTGTACGCAGCCAGTTTGTCAGGGGGTCAATCTGCCCTGCCTGTGCAAGGATGGCTTCCTTATTTGCAGAAAGATAGAATTTAAGCCCTGCTTCCTCTTCCTTTGTAAAACCGCTAACATATTCCAGCTTCCCATCCGGTACAATTCCCTCCGCAATATCTTCCCCGCGGAGAAACGATACCCTTGCATAATGATTTCCATTTTTTGTAAGCAAGCTGGAAACCAACATTTGAATTTCCCCCATGTCTATTTTGTCTTTGCCCTGTGTCTGTTTTTGTTTCCCCACTATGGCATCCCGTCTTCCAGAAACATCATTCTTTCCCCGGCGTACTATATTTCCGGCTCCATTCGGTTTCCCCAGTACATCCTTCCTCCCACCATCTTTCCCTGTCTTCTCTTCCCGGATCTCATCCCCGTCAAAGAAAAACCGTTTCATAATCGCCATATCATTCTCCTTTTTTAACCTATTACAAACTTCTTCTATTTCATTTCTATCCTTCCAAAAAAGTATATTTTCAAATCCTTCGCGTTATGGTAAACTGAATGTAAACATCAATATCCGTGCTGGATTGGATTTATCATATTACTCCTCCAGCCCAGAAAGTGAGATACCCCATGAAAAGTGAAAACTCCCGCCCACATACACGAAATATGATGCATTATTGGATGCGCCAAGAAACCACTCGTCTGCGTACAGGAATCACCTTTATATCCGGCTTATTCCTACTCTACAGACTTCCATTTTCCCCATTTCGTCAAATCCCCACAACCGTGGATCTTATCCTACGGGGAGTTATTCTCCTTGCCATTATCCTTATTCTCCGTTTCCTCTGCACTACCCGATTTGCGGTCAGGCATTCCGGAATTGGCAGACAAATAGCACGCTTTGGGGATTTTAATTCCATTTACCCGAATATCTGCGCAGCGGCGCAGGCTCCACTTTACTCTAACGGCACAGAAGTAATCAGCAAAGACTACATTTTCCTGATGCCGGAACCTGACGATACTATGCAGCGCACCCCATTCGGCAATTCCCCAAAGCTTTTAATCCTTTCCGTCCAGGAACTGGCACGCATTTCTGTTAAGCCAAATGCCCCATACCCGGAGGAGATGAACACCTTAATCTTTAGGACACCACCTGACCTCGAAACCGGGTACGAAACATTTCATACATCACCCTCCACCAAAACTGGGAACAAAGCCTTCCAGTCAGCATCCCCATCGGCAAATGGAAATGAACGCCTATATACGATGACCGTTCATCTTGACACCATGGCCGCACAGGAACTTACCCTAATATTAACAAAACAAATGCAGGAAAATAGCACCAATTTCCCAACCCAAAACCATACCATCCCACCCCTGCCAAAATCCCGGCGCACCCTGGCAGAACGTTCCTTTGCGCGTTTTTGTGCCAATCCACTCCGGGAACTACGTGCTGGGAAAATGCGCGTATTCCGCTTTGTCGTGTTCTCAATCCTTCTTGTCAATATTGGGGCAATGCTGTTTATATATTTTATCACGGGCAACCGAACCCTGTCCCGTCTGCCACATGATTTTGTAGGATTTATCCGCAGGGAACTTCTTGCAAATCCAGATCAGTTGCTCTTCCTTATCGGGCTTCTGGCGTTTTATCTGATCCCGATACTGCTTGTCTATATGTGCATACAACGCTGGTATCACCATTTTTTGGAAGAATATGAAAAACTTCCCCATATAGAACAAACAGAACTGCTTGAAAAACTCTGTGATAACTTTAAAACCGGACAACCAGCCGTAATATACACGGAACATTGTTTCTGTTTCCGCAACCTGCGCGCATTTTCCTTCCAAACACTGCTCCCCTACTCCAGTGTACTCTGGATTTACCGTACCCATTCCGCTTTTGCACTGCCGAGCCAGATTCCAGGCACAAAACAGCAGGTAGAGTTTTACCATCTTATAATCCGCACTGCAAACCACCAGAAATATCGGATTGCTTCCAGTAACGAACCACAGTTATCCCAGCGTGCACCAGAAGCAATTCTGGGCTACGGGGATATCCAGCGGGAAGCATACCTCGAACTTGCCCGCAAGAAAAAAGAATAATAATATAATATCAGCAGAATAATGTAAATAATGGTAATATAATGCAAATATTGATAAAATCTTATACTTATCTGAAAATAATACAAATTATAGAAAAGCCCGTCTAGTACTACAGCAATAAATGTGCTAGCAGCATCAGTCACTTATACGATTGGTTCAAAGCGCATCCCATTGGTTAATCTTGAAATATCATGTCCACCATGGTTCTGCCAGCCCCCGGTATTTTTTGATTCTTCTTCCTTGAAGAACAGGTTCTTTCCGTCCACCGTAAAGCAAAGTTCCATTCCATCATTATATTTCAAGAGCACCTGATCCTGTTTCCATTCATACTGTAGCGAGTGATCTAAAATTGCTACACTGCTGCTGGCAAGATCATATAAAGCAAATGTCCCATCCCCATTTAACTTAAGCGACCATGGATGCCCGTCGGCATCTGCACCTACGTAATTCATATCCACATAGACTGCCCGATGATCCCGCGCAATCAAAACTCCAGCATAAACAATGAATAATAGCATGATACCTACAATAACACTGGATAATTTAATATTTCTGCCTGTCCTACGATCCATAATACCGCCTCCTTTACTAAAATACCATTTTTGCTACAACTAATCTTTTCACTTCCTGCAATCCATACTCCACTTTAGAAGTGGGGGACTTCCCGGTGGTTGTAGTTAAACCAACTTATTTTTCTTTTGTTCCATCTTCTATATAATATTGTATATTTCCTTTGAATTATTGTCAAGTATATTGTGCACAACTGACTACTCTGTTCTGCAAACCGCAAAGAGCAGCCAGAGAAAAGCAATCTTGTTCATTTTACCTACTTAAACGATAGGAATAATAAACGCAGATAAATAAGCCTGCCTTATTACTTTATCCGTACAGGCAGGCTTATTAACTATTATTTTTTTAAATAAACTTACAAAATATATTCCGAAATACAATCATACCAATGCACATAAGTCTTTCCATCCACTGTAAGTCTTTCGTTATCCGGCAGTGCCTTACTCCAGCTCTCTATCCCAAACCGTGCAACCGCCCAGTCATCCCGGTTAAATCTTCTCCAAAGTACAGTTCTTCCATTTTGATCAATATAACTTTCCGTTACAATTGCATCGTCAAAACTCTCCACATCCATCACACAGATCGTATCATACTTCTTTTCTGCAATATCCACTGTATAACGGCCAACCACATCCATATGCGGGCGGCTTTGCCCAAAGCCTTCACAAATATTGACTGTGTTTCCTATACGCTGTAAAATCCCTTTTGCTGCAACATGTGTTTCGTTCCCGCAATTATCCTCTCCAAATCCCCAGTTTTTCATAAAACTGTCCCCGTCAAGGAATGTATAACATTTGCGCACACCATCCTCCACATGGCTCTCCGCCAGGTATCGGCTATGTGTATCGGTTAATTGCGCCACAAAACGCCGTTCCATCTTGTTTACACTGCCAGTCCGATAATAATCCTGTGCATCGTACTGTATTGCAACAATTTCCACCCCCTCAATCCCATGCACTTGCGCGCGCCCTGTAACCGTTAATTTCGCATATTCCATGCGCTTTTGGGATGGCATCCCATAGAGTCCCCATGTCAGGCTCTCACCCAAGCGCGGCACAATCATCCATCCCTGTAATTCTTCCCAAACCACTTTAAACGGTAATTTTGCAGATGGTACAATACAGTATTTTGGAAGGAAATCCGGAAGAACTGTATCCCCTGTCAACTTGCTATTACTATTTTTAACCATATTTTCCTCCTTTTCTTTCAGGTGCGATTCACTAGAACCATTTTCGGATAATTGCTCCTGAAACTCTTTTTTAAGATATCTGCGCGGCGGCTCTGGATATAATACCCGAAAATTTTCCCGCGCTGCATGCAACCTGCTTTTCACTGTCCCCAGAGGAACCTGCAATTTTTTAGCAATTTCTTCCTGTGGCACCTCTTCAAAATAATGAAGCCTTAAAATTCTCTGATCTTTTTTTGCAAGCAATGCCAATGTATCACGCACCAATTCCTGTTCCCTTAGTCCACAACGGCCATATGTCATGCACTGATCAGTAACTATTTCCATCCAGTGTTCCGTTTCACTCGCCCGTTTTCGGTAATAATCCACACATTTATTTCGTGCAATACAAACGATCCATGCCTTAAATGATAGGGGATCCATCAATGTATCAAACTTGTGATATGCTGACATATATACTTCCTGTAGCACATCTTCCGCATCCGCCCGCCTGGAAATACGGAAAAAAACGGTACGCTCCACTGCGCTTCTGCATTCTTCCAGGAGCGCTTCAAATACTTCTGTTCTTTCCATAATTAGCCCCTTTTTCCTGTAAGATCAAAGTTATGCCAATGAATAATCCTGCATAACTGGTTAAGTGAAAAACACATATCAAAATTAAAACAACAAAAAACACCACCGGTGACATGCTGTTTTGTTATTTTCACATATATAGACGGATCAGAAAGGGAAAAGGTTCATTTTTTGATAGAGATTTTAAGAGAAATAACAATATATTTTCTATTATAAACAAAACAGCCACAAATCTTTGATTTTAACAAAAACCTAAGATTTGTGGCTATTTCCTAAAAATGAGACACGCGGGAATCGAACCCGCGACAACTTGATTAAAAGTCAAGTGCTCTAC
>CAMWUU010000205.1 GCA_947177515.1 uncultured Lachnospiraceae bacterium | reverse complement strand
GTATCGCCTTGCCAAGGCGAGGGTCGCGGGTTCGAATCCCGTCTCGTGCTTTTTTTATGCCTAAAAAGCCCGTATACGTAACTAGCAAGTGCGTCTGCGGCTTTTTGTTTTTACGGCATCCTTTGCGGAACGGATCTAAAACCTGTTAGTATCCGGATTAAAAACATGGGGGAAGGAAATGAAAACAACAATATACGACATTACCGAAAAATGCCGCGGACGGATCATTGCAGTGAGCGATGTTCACGGACATGGACATTATTTAAAGGGATTATTGGAAAAAATTTCCTTTTCAAAAGAGGATACACTTGTTATTCTCGGGGATTTGATTGAAAAGGGTGGGGACAGTCTGGCGACTGTGCGCTACTGCATGGAACTGCAAAGGCAAAACTTCCAGATCTATATATCAGCAGGAAATGTAGATATTGCAAGGATTGGGACATTTCTTGACCGCAGTAGGGGGCATGGGAAGCGTTTTCTTGATGAACTGCGCTGGACAAAGGATGTCTGGAAATGTGGTTTTTTTTTGGAGGTTCTCGCTGAACTTGGGATAGAGCTTTCAAAGGTAAATGAGGAAAATGTAAACCAGCTAAAGGAACGGATTTCAGTATCCTATGCGCAGGAGATTGCGTTTCTTTGTGACCGGCCAACCATTATTACTTGTGGAAACTATCTGTTTGTCCATGCGGGCGTGCCGACTGACCAGCTTGAAACTCTGGCAGGGGAGGATGGATTTTTGTTTCTTAAGACGGATGCATTCTTAGAACAGAAGCATTGTTTTGAACGTATTGTCGTGGTAGGACACTGGCCAGTCTGTCTGTACCAAAGGGATGTGGATTGTATGAACCCGGTATTTGATTATGATCGACATGCGATTGCGATTGACGGCGGATGCGCACTGAAAATTGGCGGGCAGCTTAACGCGCTGATTATACCAAATCCATATGCTTCCATGCAGGAAATTGACACAACATCATACGACGATTATCCGGTTGTGTATGCAAAGACGGCACAAAAGGCAGTTAAAGCCACGGTTTGTATCAAGTATTACGATGCAGAAGTAGAATTGCTAAAAACAGAGTGGCAGGAAGGAATACGGGATGGGAATTATGCAGGGTCGGACATTGTAACACTGCGTCATAAGAGCAGCGGCGTAATTTTTGATGCTCCCGAAAAATATCTTTATAAGCGGAATGATAAATTGCTCTGCAATGATTTTATCAATGCCACATTAGATGTGGAAGCGGGCTGTTAGTTGAAACAGATTGTAAAAACCGGGGCGGGTTCGGTTGTAAAAAAGGAAGGCAGGATGGGCTGGTATTTTGGGGAACTTTCCTAACTGTGCTGGTATATGCCAGGGTGTGCTAGAAAACGGATTCCTGTCATTTAAACGCAAGGAAGAGAAGTTTCACAAATTGTCTTGAAATCACTACGTGAATCGTGTATACTATTAGGCAGGTTTGGGAACACCAAAAGCAGGAGGCATTGCGATGATCGAGGCAACGAGCTGTGGTGGTGTTGTTATATTCAGAGGGAAGATTCTGCTGCTCTACAAAAATTATAAGAATAAGTATGAGGGCTGGGTCCTGCCGAAGGGTACTGTGGAAGACGGCGAGGAATACAAGGAAACGGCAGTGCGCGAGGTTCAGGAAGAAACCGGCGTGACTGCGCAGATCATCAAGTATGTCGGCACAAGCCAGTACACCTTTAATACGCCCCAGAATATCGTGCAGAAGGATGTGCACTGGTATCTGATGATGTCTGATAGTTATTACAGCAAGCCACAAAGGGAAGAATTTTTTATGGACTCCGGGTACTACAAGTTCCATGAAGCATACCATATGCTGAAGTTTTCAAATGAGAAGCAGATTTTGGAACGCGCATATGGTGAGTACAGTGATTTAAAAAAAAGTAACTTGTGGGGAAATAAAAAATATTTCTAGGGAAGGGGTTGCCGTGCAGGTTTTGTGCCTGTGCGGCAGCTTTTTATGCATTTTTTCGATTTTGGTTGCCAAGCAGTGCACAAAATGCTATAATGTAGGGGTTGCCAGCAGGATGGCAAAAAATTGTACGGTGAATCAAAGGAGTGGATGAAGATGAAAGTCAAACAAAAGGGGATCCTGTCGCTGGTTGCGACGGTAGCCGTTATTGCGCTGACCGCTTTCGTGGCTGTGTGCGGGATCGGTTCAAAAAAATGGGGCAGCATGTCGGATGTCAAGCTTGGTCTTGACCTTGCGGGTGGTGTCAGCATCACTTATGAGGCGGTTAAGGAGAACCCGACGCGCCAGGAAATGGATGATACTTTCTACAAAATGCAGCTTCGCGCGCAGGATTTCAACAGTGAGGCGGCAGTGTATATGGAAGGGGATAACCGGATCAATGTGGATATCCCGGATGTAACGGATGCGAATGTAGTACTTGAAAAGCTGGGCGATGCGGGAAAGATTTATTTTATTTACGGGCAGTCCGCACAGGGCGAGGAAAATATTACGTTTGATACGGAAAACGGCGGTTATAAGCTGGCGCGCCCGCTTGAGGATATTATTGCGGACGGCGATGTGGTAATTGATGGCGCATGTATCGCGGGCGCGGAGGCCGTGATCGGGCAGGGTAGTCTTGGCGCGAATGATTACCAGGTGAAACTTACATTAAATGATTCCGGAAAGAACCAGTTTTCGGAGGCGACTGCCTATGCGTACAGCTATTACAACCCGGCGGCAGTAAGTATCCGTAATATTATTGCGATTGTCTATGATGGTGAGGTTTATAGTGCCCCGATGGTTTCCGCTCATATTTCGGATGGGAATGCGGTAATCAATGGGCAGAAGGATTACGAAGAGTCGAAGCAGCTTGCCAGCATTATCCGCAACGGCGCGCTTCCGCTTGAGTTGAGGGAAATCCGCTCCACGGTTGTCGGAGCGAAGCTGGGGACGGAGGCAATTAACACTTCGCTGCTTGCCGGTGTGATCGGATTTATCTTAGTGCTGATTTTTATGATTGTAATGTACCGTATCCCGGGGCTTGCGTCAAGCCTTGCGCTCTGCCTGTATGTGACGGTTATGATTATCTGCCTGAACCTGTTTAATGTGACCCTGACCCTGTACGGCGTAGCGGGTATCATTCTTTCCATCGGTATGGCAGTGGATGCAAATGTTATTGTTTTTACACGTATCAGCGAAGAACTTGGTACCGGGAAAACCGTGCGTTCCAGTATAAAGAAGGGCTTTGAGAAAGCGCTCTCTGCAATTGTCGATGGTAATGTGACCACCCTGATTGCTGCCGCGGTACTTTATTTTCTTGGTTCAGGTACAATCAAGGGGTTTGCCCAGACACTGGCCATCGGTATTATACTTTCGATGGGAACCGCACTTTTTGTAACAAAATTCATCTTGAATGCACTTTATAATACGGGACTTGACCACGAGAAGTTTTATGGGATTAAAAAGGAGGGGAAGGTTTTTCCTTTTACAAAGCACGGCATAAAATATCTGGTTATTTTCGGTGTGGTATTGGTAGCACTTGTAGCATCACTTATTATTGGTAAGACAAGAAGCGGGAACAGCCTAAACTACGGGCTGGATTTTATGGGTGGTACGTCAACCGAGATTGTCTTTTCAGGCAGTGCGCCGGGGAACCAGGAATTGGAGCAGTTAGTGCAGGATAGCATTGGTAAGTCGGGTGAGGTTGTCCAGATACAGGGCGAGGAAGCAGCGATTATCAAAACGGAAGTATTAAGTCTTGCGGAGAAGACAGAGCTTGAGGTTGCACTTCATGAAAAATATGGTGTTTCGAGCGAGGATATCACCTCGACAAGTATCAGCGGTACAGTCAGCGGCGAGATGAAGTCGGACGCGGTGGTTGCGGTGCTTGTGGCGACTATCTGCATGATGCTCTATATCTGGATCCGCTTTAAGAACCTTGGTTTTGCGGCAAGTTCCGTACTTGCACTCTGCCATGATGTGCTGTTTGTGCTGATGGTCTATGCGGTATCCCGCATTTCTGTGGGCAATGCTTTTATCGCCTGCATGTTAACGCTAGTTGGCTATTCGATCAACGCGACGATTGTAGTTTTTGACCGTATCCGCGAGAATATGAAGGAGAAGCTGAAAAAAGATTCTATTGAGGATGTGGTGAATTCCAGTATCAGCCAGACCATATCGAGAAGTATCAATACTTCGTTGACCACTTTTGTAATGGTACTTGTGCTTTCGATCTTTGGTGTTTCCTCCATTAGGGAATTTTCTATCCCGTTGATGGCGGGGATTGTATGTGGCGCGTACTCGTCCGTATTTTTGGCAGGTACCCTTTGGTACCATATCAATAAACTGCGTGCGGGGAAGGAGCAGGAACAGTAAGGAATAAGGGGTTTAAAACCCTTTGGAGGTTTTCTTTGTACGCAATACAGAGGAAACCTCCTTCTTTATATGTATGTAGGCAAAGATCCATGAGCAGGGATTAGGAGGTGCATCGGGCAGCCTGATTGAGTGGAAATAACACAGGATGTGGGACATAAAAAAACAGAAATGGGGATTATAATGAAAGAAAAATGGATGGTGAAAAATAAATCAGCGGATTTTAAGGCGATTGCAGAACATTTTGGTATTACGGAAGTTACGGCGCGCCTGATGGTGAATCGGGGCTTAAACGATTTCGAAGCAATGGACTGTTATCTTAACCCGGGGATTTCCCAACTGCATGACCCGCGGGAAATGAAGGATGCAAAAGAAGCTGCAAAGATTCTGAAGGAAAAAATTGTTGAGGGGAAAAAAATCCGTATTATTGGGGATTATGATGTGGATGGTGTTGTGGCAACCTACATATTTATGGAAGCGCTTTTGGAGTGCGGGGCGAATGTTGATTACCGGATTCCGGAGCGTGTAAGGGATGGGTACGGTTTGAACCTGCGCTTAGTAAAGGAGGCAGCAGCGGATGGGGTGGATACCATACTGACCTGCGATAATGGTATTGCGGCGGTGGAGCAGGTTGCTTTTGCAAAAGAATGCGGTATGACAGTGGTGGTCACTGACCATCACGAGCTGCAGGAACAGCTCCCGGCAGCGGATGCTCTGGTCAATCCGAAACAGGAAGATTGTAATTATCCATACAAGGGTTTATGTGGCGCGGCGGTGGCATATAAAGTAGCGGAACTGGTTTATAAAGAATGTGGAAAGGATGGGGGGCTGGCGGAAAAATTTATCGCCTTTGCGGCGGTGGCGACGGTGTGTGACGTGATGGAGCTGACGGGGGAGAACCGCACGATAGTAAGTCTGGGGCTTACGGCTCTAAGAAACAGCACACATTGCGGGATACGGGCATTGTGCGGGGTAAATGGCATTGCACAAGAGGCGCTTGATGCTTACCGGCTGGGTTTTGTCCTGGGACCTTGCATCAACGCGACCGGGCGGCTTGAAACGGCAGAGCGGGGTGTTAAATTGCTGCTTTCTAGGGATGAAGAAGAGGCGGTGGAAATTGCGGGGAAGTTAAAGGAACTGAACGAGCTGCGCAGGGATATGACTGCAAAAGGCGTGCAGGCGGCGGTGGAGCTTGTGGAGGAGAAGGAGGAGCTTGATAAAGTTCTGGTGGTTTTTCTAAAGGATTGCCATGAAAGTCTTGCGGGCATTATTGCGGGACGGCTCAGGGAACGTTACAACCGCCCCGCCATTGTACTTACTAGGACGGAGGGGGGACTGAAAGGTTCCGGGCGCTCAACCGCACAGTATTCCATGTTCGAGAAACTGACAGAATGCAGGGAGCTGTTAAGACAGTATGGCGGACATCCAATGGCCGCCGGTCTGTCGCTGGCGGAAGAGAATTATCAGACGCTTGTAAGCCAATTAAATGAAAGATGTGGATTGACACAGGATGATCTGGCACTTAAAATATCAATAGATGCCGTGCTGGCATTGACCGGGCTGTCGTTTTCCCTGGTGGAGGAGTTGACAAGGCTGGAACCGTTTGGAAAGGGCAATGAAAAGCCGGTTTTTGCTGAGCGGGGTTTAAAATTGCATCGGATGACCGCGATTGGGAAGGGGCGTAAGATGTTCCGTTTTCTGGTGGAGGATGCGTTCGGGACGCAGATGGACGCGCTGTATTTTGGTGACGGGGAAGTACTAGAACAGGAGATGGTTGCCCGTTACGGGGAGGATGTGGTGCGAGGACTCTACCATGCGCAGGATATGGGGGTACGCATGTCGGTGGTTTATTATCCATCCATTAACGAGTACCGTGATGAACGTAAGTTGCAGATTGTGCTGCAGCATATTATGTGGCAGGACTAGGATGAATCCCAGGAATTTTACAGGTATGTATGGCGGGGGCAGCAGTAGGCCAGGAGGTTTTTATGACGGAAGAATTGCGTGATTTTTGTACGGATTTAAAAGAAGTGTTTAAGAAGCAGGATTTTGGGCATATGGAATCGCTGCTCTAGCAAAGGACAGAGGATGA
>CAMWUU010000204.1 GCA_947177515.1 uncultured Lachnospiraceae bacterium | reverse complement strand
GTCATTGATCGTATTAACATACAAAAGAGGGGAAAACTTTTCGGTCTGGCTGCGGATTTTCGTGTTCCCCACAATCATGTCCCCAGTTTTCAGATTCATTTTACGGATCTGCATTGGTGACACATAAACATCATTTGCTCCCGGAAGAAAATTATCGCAGCGGATAAAACCGAACCCCTCCGGCATAATCTCTAGGATCCCTTCCTTAGTTTCACCACTGTCAAGCTGCTCTAACTCCTCACTAGTCAGCGGCTGTCCCTGCCGGTAAGGCATGCTTGGCTGCATATTCTGCGGCTGTACAAAGGAAAGTGGTGCATTCTCCCTGGCATCCTGGACGGTTTCCCCGCTGTTGTACTGGTTCGTATATGGATTATTCTGGCTGCGCTCAGCGGGCTGGTTCCTCGGCCTGGTTTTTGGATATCCCCCATAAGGACCGCGAGGACCGCCTCTTCGCACGATCTTTTCTGGGGTATGACCCGGTTTGCGCTCGGCGTTTTCCGCCGTGTAAGTACTTTTCCGTTCTGTATTTGGCTCCTGAACTGATTTTTGCGGCTGGACTGCATCTGATGCAGTCTGCTGCTCCTGCATATCCGCTCCTCTTCTGTCACTCCCCCGGTCTGCCTCCTGATAATTCTCCTTTCTCTCCCCCATTGCCTCAGATTCTGCCATCCGCTTCAGCAAATCAGCCAATTCATGTTTCTTTTTTGTAGTAACCCCTATAACTCCTTTTTCCTTGGCTACAATCCTTAATTCCGCCAGTGACATTTTTTCATACTGGTTTTCCATTCTTTTACTCCTTAATATTAGTTTTTCAAGTTCCACGCATAATTTGGGTTTTCTGCACAGCCTGCCAGAAATAATAGACCGAATCGATTAACGCTGAATTTATTATACACCATTTTTTTCAAAAAGGAAAGCCCATCTTTTTTTCCTTTCCCTTCTTTTTTTTCCCTTAATTCCCCTTAATTCCCCATCTTCAACCCAATCCCTTTCGCTTGTTTCATTCCTCTTTGGTGTTCTCCAAATAATGTTCCACAACCAACCTCTGTGCTTCCTTACCATAATAAACATCCTCGTATTCCTTCCCAGCCTTACTCATCCGCATTCCAACAAAAAGACCCGCCTTAACTCCCTCCTCGGATACTATTTTTTTCCAGATCCCGTCCACACGTTTCTCTTTTACATAGCCCTCCGATTCCATAAAGCGGAAAATTTCCGCACCGGAAATCTTTTTCCTACATTCTGCATCCCGCAATGCATTCAAAGCCACTGCCAGCGTTGCCCCAAGAGCCGCCTCTATATAGGGGACTTGCTCCGCCTGCTCTTTTGTCAAGGCAAATTCCCTGTTTGCTCCCCTGTAGGATGCGCCCCGCAGATTACCAGGCAGCGCCTCGTCCTCCTCCCCAAAATACAGTTTTTCCCGCTTTCCTTTAGTAAAACTGTTTATTACCTCAAGGAAGCGCTCCCCGTACCTGGCATATTTATTCTCGCCGATCCCCGCCACCTTTTGCATCTCCTGCCCATTAAGCGGGAGCCTGACACAAAGTTCAATCAAAGTCCTGTCCGAAAAAATAATATAGGGAGGCACGCTTTCCTCCCGCGCTATCTCTGTGCGCAGCCCGCGCAGCAAGTCAAAAAGGGAAAGTCCCCTCGAATTCAGGATATCCGAACGGCTCCTCTTTCCTATGCTCACCCCTGCGCCCGCTCCTGCATTCCTGGTACTATCCTGTCTGCATCTCTTAAATATCAGCCTGGCCTCTCCCTTTAACAATTCCTGCGCTTTTTTTGTTTCTCCCAGGAGTGCATATTTATCCTTCGTTTGTTCCAGATAACCCTCAAGTAACATCTGCCCGACTAATTCCCTTAATTCCCCCTGCTGCCACTCTTTAAGACCTGCATAAGCAGGATATTCCGAAACGCGGTATTCCCTCAATTTTGCCGTGTTCTCACCCAAAAGTGTACCAGTCACCACACGCAGCCCATAGCGCCCCCTCATCTGCCGCACACATTCCAAAACTTTTATCGCCGCTTCTGTGGCATCCATTTCCTCAAATTCTTTTTTGCAGTTAGAACAATTCCCACAGCGCACACTGCCATACTCACCAAAATAGTTAAGGATATATCCCCGCAGGCAATCTTTTGTTTTGCAGTAGTTTTCCATGGCGCGCAGGCGCTCCATATCCCACTGTTCCACCGCAGCACTCTCCTCCACCGTAAATTCTGTATTTGGTTCCTTGTTTTCCATCATATACCGCAAAAGTACCGCATCCTGTGCCGAATAGAGCAGAATACATTCCGAGTCCACCCCATCACGCCCCGCCCTGCCCGCTTCCTGATAATAATTTTCCATACCCTGCGGCATATTATAATGGAGGACATAGCGGATATTGGACTTGTCAATCCCCATCCCAAATGCATTGGTTGCTACCATTACCGGACATTTGTCATACATGAAATCTTCCTGGTTTTGCTGCCTTATTTCATTATCAAGACCCGCATGATATTTTGTAGCCTGTACGCCGGCCAAAGAAAGCATGGCATGGACTGCTTCCACATTCTTCCTAGTGGCACAGTAAACGATGCCACTCTCCCCCGCATGCCCAAGAACATAGTTAAGCAGATATGTATCCTTCTTTGCCGGATACTCCACTCCAAAATAAAGATTCCCACGGTCAAAGCCGGTCACTAAGACCTGAGGGGATATCAGTCCTAAGACACAGGAAATATCCTCCTTTACACGGCCGGTCGCCGTGGCGGTAAACGCACTGACCACCGGCCGTTTTTCCAGCCTGCGGATAAACTGCACGATCTTTAAATAACTTGGGCGGAAATCCTGACCCCACTGGGAAATACAATGCGCCTCGTCCACGGTAACAAGCGAAATCTCAACTTTTGCCGCAAACTCAAGGAATCCCGGTGTTTCTAGGCGTTCCGGTGCCACATAAATAATCTTATACCGCCCTTTTGAGGCAAGCAAAAGCGCCTTCGCGATCTGTCCCTCGCTTAAGGAACTATTGATATATGCTGCATGGACACCCGCCTGGTTCAAAGCCTGTACCTGATCTTTCATTAGCGAGATCAGGGGGGAAACCACCACCGTCACCCCCCTAAGCAGCAGTGCAGGCACCTGGTAACAGAGCGATTTACCCGCCCCGGTCGGCATAATCCCCAGTACATCCCTCCCTGCAAGTATGGAATCAACCAAAAGTTCCTGACCCTTACGGAAACCACAATAACCAAAATACCTTTTTAAAACATCATATTTATCCATTTATACTCCCCCCATTGATTGATTTCTTTTCCTGACTATAGATTGCCTGGCATATTATTTAAGATACTGCCGGAGTACCTCCATCAGTACCTCTACATCGAGTGGCTTAGCTATATGGGCATTCATCCCATTCTTTAACGCGGCTTCCTTGTCTTCCTCGAGTGCATTGGCCGTCATGGCAATGATTGGTAAGGTCTTTACATCCTTCCTTGGAAGCGCCCGGATCGTCCTTGTGGCTTCATATCCATCCATAATCGGCATCTGTACATCCATCAACACGGCATCATAATAATATTCCTCCGCTTCCTTTACCATTGCCACCGCATCCGTCCCATCCGGTGCGCTTTCTACCACAAAACCGGACTCGGTCAGGATAACCTCTGCAATCTCACGGTTCAGCTCGATATCCTCCACTAAAAGAAGACGCTTTCCTCCAAAATCTTCCGTTGTCCACGCCAAAACCTGCTCCTTATTCTCCACCAGATTGTTCGCTACCAAAAGCGCAGATTTCAAATCCGACATAAACAGCGGCTTTGCACAAAACGCCGTTACCCCTGCTGCCTTTGCTTCCTCCTCAATATCCGTCCAGTCGTATGCAGTCAGGATTATAATCGGCACATCGCTTCCCACCACGCTTCGGATCTTCCTTGCAGTTTCCACCCCGCTGGTTTCCGGCATCTGCCAGTCAATAATATAGGTATGGTAGGAATCTCCCTCCTCACAGGCAAGTTTCGCGCGGTATGCCGCCTCCCTTCCGGATGTCGTCCACTCCGCACGCATCCCAAGCTGCTTTAACATCTTGCTCACACTGTCGCAGACATTGAAATCATCATCCACCACCAGCGCCCGCAAGCCCTCAATCTCCTTGATCTGCTCCGCGTTCTTTTCCACATCCTGTAACTTTAAACCAAGTGTCACAGTAAAGGTGCTTCCCTTTCCAATCTCACTTTCCACCTCGATCGTACCATTCATCATCTCGATAATGTTCTTAGTGATGGCCATACCAAGCCCCGTTCCCTGGATCCCGGACTGGGTCACAGTCGCCTCCCTCTCAAATGGTTCAAATACATGTTTTACAAATTCCGATGACATCCCAACACCATTGTCTTTAACGGTAAAAATATAATCACCATACCCATGTCGGAACGTTGTTTTCTGCATGATCCGGAACGATACACTTCCGCCCGCCGGCGTATATTTTACGGCATTGCTCAGGAGATTGATAAATACCTGGTTTAATTTCAGGGAATCTGCAATTACATCCTCATTGACCACCTCAAACGTATCGATAAAAAGTTCAAGCTGCTTTGCTTTTACCTGCGGCTGGATGATATTGACCAGATTGTGCATCAGTTCTGAAATATTGCATTCCTGTTCGTTAATTTGCACCTTGCCACTCTCAATCCGGCTCATATCAAGGATATCATTAATCAGGCTTAAAAGATGGTTGCTGGAGGAAAGTACTTTCTGCAAACAATCCCTGACCTGATCCTTGTTATCAATATGACTGACAGCAATCGTCGTAAAGCCAATAATGGCATTCATCGGAGTACGGATATCATGGGACATATTGGATAAGAAAGCAGTCTTTGCCCGATTTGCATGCTGCGCCTGCATCAGGGCATCCTGCAGAGCCTGTGTCTGTTCCCTCTGCTGGTAAACCTGCTCCGTTATTTCCTTGGATACCACCATGGCCACAATATCGCCCGTGCTGTCATCCTGGGTCATAACAAAGGACTGGCGGATACAGATCGGCTTGTCCCCGGAAACCAGCGCCCAATAATCGGCGGCAACCTCCGCCTGTCCCTGTGCAAAACAATCTTTCAGATATTGGATGTTCACCACACGACGGTATGTTTCAATGGACTCCTTAAGAATAAACTTTTCCATCCCAGCAAGACATTCCGAAGCACTGCACGGAGCTTTAACCCCCAGTTTTTCAAGAAGTGAAAGCGTTTGCCCCTGCAATGTGTATATCACGTCCTGTTCTATTAAATCTTTCGTCAGGTTCATCTCAAAAGTACAAAAAGCACTGGATGCAATTGCAATCCGATACTGTCTTTCCTTCCGGTTTGCAAGAGCCATTTGTGCCTGAATCTTAAGTTCCCTCTCCTTTGTTTCCGTAATATTCTGCCTGGTCAGCAAAACTTTGGTTGCCCTGCCATCGAGCCGCTCGATACACATGATATTCACATGCTCCCAGTCCTCCTTGCCATCGCGCATCACGCGGCACTCAAAACGCACATCATCCTGTTCTGATAGTTCCTGTACCAGGGAATCCCGGTCAACAATCCTTGCAAATTCTTCCCTGGTTTCATCATCCGCCATAATATTGCACAGATAATCCACCAGCGCCCGATACTCCCCGCTTGTGGAAAGACAATCATTTTCCGGCTTTGTCCCCGACAGATACTGATAAGTTTCCGTTTCCAGGTCGATCATCGAAAACCGGGTAAAAAGAGTATGGATCCCGTCAAAAATATAGCCGAGTTCCTGCTTTTCGTGTTTAAGCTGTTTCTTTTCGCGTCCTGCACGAATTAAAAGAGAAATAATGTAGAGAACAAACAGGCTAATCAGCATCACCTCAAGCTGCATCCCAACCATATTTTCCGCCTTAATCATACTCTGCGTCACATTCTTTGGGAAGGTCTGTACAAGTACATATCTATTGTTTGGAAGGTATGTTACGCAGATATTATCCGTCTTGCTGTCCTGATCACAGATAAATGCGCCCTTGCCCCCATTGTCAAATACTCCCTTTACTTCAATGGCCGTCTTCTTATCAATAACCCCTTCCGTCAATAGCAAATCAGCTAGATGGCTTTCGCTGACCACCCTGCCATCGGAACTAGCAATCACCCTGCCTTCCGGGGTGCACAAAAACACACTGGCAGCCTCCCCAAAATATGTAGTGGAAAGCATATTCTTTAAATATTCCTCCGCCAGGTACACCCCGCGCAGCACACCAATGATCTTCCCCTTATACTCGATTGGCGCATAAAAATTTGCCATCGTTTCATCAAAAAAATAAGAGTCAAAAATAATTGCAATACCGCTCTCCCCGTTGATCCCTTTCCGAAAAAAAGTCCGTTCCGTCACATCCGCCGTCCGCCCATCGGCATTATAATCCACTCCATTGATAAACGTAAACAAGACTCTAATTCACATCTACGAGCCCACGACACACCTGCGCATGTCGGGTAGGGGAGG
>CAMWUU010000203.1 GCA_947177515.1 uncultured Lachnospiraceae bacterium | reverse complement strand
AGAGTGTACTACATCCCAAATCAATATCATGTGTTTGAGTGCGAAACCCATGTAAAACCATAGCGCCACCGGCAACTACCCAGTATTCATCTTTAGAAAAAGGAACTTCCTGAAGTCGTTGAATTAAAGAATTTTTATCAAACATATCGATTAAATACCACCACCTTGATGGTTAGCCTTACTTGCCTACATTATGTATAGGCAAATGCAGCCAACTATCTTGATTATTTATACTGCCTAACCTCTCTATTTACTAAGTTCCAGAGATAAAATATCAATTTATATACTTGATTACAAAATATTTACCTTCCACTTGCAATTATACTTATAGACCCTTTTTCCACCGATACACAATTCCGAAAAAGGAGTATATTTATCAAACTTTTCCACAGTACTAATTAATCCTATTATATAAAAAAGATAAGGCTGCCGCTTTGCAATGGAGCAATCATAAAACGACAGCCTTATCTTATTTTTTGGATACTTTTCTTATTCCCGTCATCCTGCCATCCTACGGAATTTTCTTTATTTCTCCTTGTTTGCTTCCATCATCATTGCCCGTACCTTAAGTGAAAGCCCAAACAGGTTAATAAAGCCTTCCGCGTCATGATGATCATAGAGTTCGCCCGTCGTAAACGATGCAATGCTCTCGTTGTAGAGCGAGTACGGGGAGGTTGTCCCCTGCTTAATAATATTGCCCTTGTAAAGCTTCATCTTCACCTCTCCAGTTACATATCTCTGGGTGGATTCTACAAAGGCCTGCAATGCTTCCCGCAGCGGCGTAAACCATTTTCCCTCATATACAACATCCGCGAACTTATCTCCGATACCCTTTTTGTATGCAAGCGTATCACGGTCAAGGATCAGCTCCTCAAGCTGTGTATGCGCCTCCATGAGGATTGTACCGCCCGGCGTTTCATAGACACCACGGGATTTCATACCAACCACACGGTTTTCCACGATATCCACAATGCCAATACCGTTGCGTCCGCCAATCTTATTCAATTCAGCAATAATCTCGGATGCTTTCATCTCCTTCCCGTCCAATGCAACTGGCGCGCCCTCCTTAAAGGTCAGGGAAATTATTTCGCCCTCCTCCGGTGCCTTTTCCGGTGACACACCGAGGACTAAGAGATGGTCATAATTCGGCGCATTTGCCGGATCTTCCAGTTCCAGACCCTCATGGCTGATATGCCATAAGTTGCGGTCACGGCTGTAACTATGGCTTGCATCAAATGGCAAATCAATGCCGTGTGCCTTGCAGTAGGCAATCTCATCCTCACGCGACTGCATCTTCCAGGTTTCGTTGCAGCGCCAAGGCGCGATTATCTTTATATCCGGGGCAAGTGCCTTGATACCAAGTTCAAAACGCACCTGGTCATTGCCTTTTCCGGTTGCTCCGTGGCAGATTGCCGTAGCACCTTCCTTACGTGCAATCTCAACCAGTTTTTTCGCAATGACCGGACGCGCCATCGACGTGCCGAGCAGATACTTGTTTTCGTAAACTGCGCCTGCTTTCACGCATGGGAGCACATACTCGTCCACGAATTCGTCCGTGATATGCTCAATATATAGTTTTGCCGCACCAGAGAGTTTCGCGCGCTCCTCTAAGCCATCCAGCTCGTTGCCCTGTCCTACGTCGATGCAGCAGCAAACCACCTCATAATCATAGTTTTCCTTCAACCACGGGATGATTGCGGTGGTGTCGAGTCCACCAGAATACGCAAGAATAACTTTTTCTTTCATTTTTATCGAATCCTCCTTATTTAAGTTCCGCATCCGCCTTCCCTTGTACCATTTTACAAGAGAACTTTTTCTCTGCCCTGCTCCGAAAAACTTCTCTTGGTACAAAGAAGGCGCATGCTGTTTTTTTTAGTTCCGCATCCGCCTTCCCTGTACCATTTTACAAGAGAAGTTTTTCTCTGCTTTGCTCCGAAAAACTTCTCTTGGTACTGTCCAAGCGCGTTTTTATAAATATACATCATTTTGATTAAATATGCAAGCTTTATTTTTCAATTTCTATCCAGCAAGAACACTGGTAGATTTAACAAAACCTACTTCTTTAGCATCGGCTGTCAAGTGCTCCACGGGATTTACAATGTTTGAACCTGGACACTGACAATACGGCAAGCCGCACTCCAAACAAAGGCGGGCTTTTCTCTTAATGACCCTGCCATGTAAAAAAGCCCGCCCCACTGGGAAAATGGTTTTCTGGTTTCCCAGGATTTTACTTTGTGTTATTTTACTTTTTATCGCCGGATAATATCTTCCCTAGCCGGTCCGTTAGATACCATTGTAATTGGTGTCCCAATCTCTTTCTCTATAAACTCAATGTACCTGCGGCAGTTTTCCGGTAGTTCTGAATAAGTTTTCACACCTCGTATATCACATTTCCAGCCCGGAAGTTTCTCGTATACTGGCTTCGCTTTCGCAAGCTTTGCCGTAACTGGGAAATCCCTTGTCACTTTGCCGTCGATTTCATATCCGACACATACCGGAAGCTCCTCTAGATAACCGAGCACGTCAAGCACCGTTAACGCCACCTCGGTCGCTCCCTGCATAAGGCAGCCGTAGCGCGTTGCAACTGCATCAAACCACCCCATCCGCCTCGGTCTTCCCGTCGTTGCACCAAACTCCCCGCCATCTCCACCGCGCTTTCTTAATTCGTCCGCTTCATCCCCAAAGATTTCGCTGACAAATTCTCCCGCACCCACTGCCGAAGAATAGGCTTTTACAACGCAGATAATATCCTTAATTTCATATGGTGGGATACCTGCCCCAATTGCGCCGTATGCAGCGAGCGTGGACGAAGACGTTACCATTGGGTAAATACCGAAATCCGGATCCTTTAAAGTGCCAAGCTGCCCCTCTAAAAGAACAGTTTTCCCTTCCTTCAACGCACCATGCAAAAAGAGCGCCGTATCCGTCACATAAGGAGCTACCATATCACGGTAGGAAAGCAGGGTTTGATAAATTTCCTCTGGGTTAAGCTGCGGCTTGTGATACATATGCTCAAGAAGGATATTTTTCTGCTCCAGCACACGCCACACCTTTTCTTTTAAAAGTGCCTCATCAAAAAGTTCTGAAACCTGGAAGCCGATCTTTGCATATTTATCCGAATAAAACGGTGCAATTCCCGATTTCGTTGATCCAAACGACTTCTTTCCAAGCCGCTCTTCCTCATATTCATCAAACAGGATATGGTACGGCATCATAATCTGTGCCCGGTCGGACACAAGAATTCTCGGTTCTGGCACACCCCGATCCACCAGGGACTTGATTTCCTCACACAGGTACGGGATATTTAACGCCACACCATTGCCAATAATACTTGTCGTATGACCGTAAAACACGCCGGAAGGCAGCAGATGGAGCGCAAATTTCCCATACTTGTTAATAATCGTATGTCCGGCATTGCTGCCCCCCTGGAAACGCACTATCACATCTGAAGATTCACCAAGCATATCTGTGATCTTCCCCTTTCCCTCATCTCCCCAGTTTGCTCCTACAATCGCTCTTACCATAAAATACTCCTCCAATCTTTACAGTACAAAACAGAGAATTGTAACAGTTTTGCCACAATGCCCTGTCCTATTACTTCTACATTATATCATAAAATATTCCATAAGTAAAATTGATATTTTTTATGTCAGCGATAAGGACACCTTATTTCATGCGGTTTCGGAGCCACCCTACTTTGAATTGACACCACTTTGACACCATTTTCTACACCATTTCCGTGATTTCAGACATTTCCTCTTTGATAGTATCATCTAGGACATGACAATATAAATCCATAGTCATCTGTAGAGAATTATGCCCTAAGATTTTTTGCAATGTCTTCGGACGCATTCCTTTTGCGATACAGTTGGAAGCAAAAGTATGATGAAGCGTATGCGGGGTAAAACTTTTTAATGGGATAGTTTCCGTTGCTCTGCATCCATCCTCTTCTTGACGAAATTCCTGTAAAATTTACTTTCGTATAACTTTGATTAGACAGCTAAAGCTATCTTATCAGCCGCACCGATTTCCTTTAAATTGGGATTTTCCAGTGACAGTTCGTAAGATCTTTGTAAATAAAAGGAAAAATAAGCTATCAGACCAATCCGTTCGTTTCATGATAAAACGATATGCGGAGGTTGCTGGTATTACCCAACATATCACTCCACATATCTTTCAGTACTCTTTTGCTGCACTGCTTTTAGAACAGGATGTTGAGATCCGCTACATACGACAAATGCTTGGTCATAGTTCCATTAGTACGACCAAGATATACACTCATGTATCAAGCAAGAAACAGAAAGATATTTTAATAAATTTCACCGCAAACCCTAAAGTTCTCTTTCTATTGTATCAAATGGTATTGATTTGAGATTGCAGGTCATTTATAAAACTGCAAACATGAAAGCCATCGCAGACGGCATGGTGTACCTGAACCGCTAACGGAAGATAAATATGCCCATTCTCATCAACATATTTCCCTATTGTGAAAATAGGGGATAAATATTTGAAATTAGAAACATTCAGGTTAAAGGCGTCAAATGTTGTCCACGGAATCATGGAAACTGTGAAATTGTTCTCTGGTACATTCGGTTTTGCCATAAATCGCTTAATGCCCCCATAACGTTCCATATCTTCTTCATAACGATGGCAAAAAGTTTCATAATTTTTTGAATAACTTGTCCAAATATTAGAAAATGTCTCTGTTTCTTTATGAAATACCGTATAGCATGGCTCCATATCCGTATAGAGAATCAATTCGTCTTGATTATTCAAGGCCATCCGAAACTGCTCGTGTTTGTTTACCGTTGTTGTCAATAAATATAACATTGTTGGATATAATTTCAATCTTTTTTGCTTGATATTCGTAATGTCAAGTTTTATTGTCATACTGTATGTGCAAGGGACTGAGGAAAGATAATGTTCAAAATATTCCTTCCGATCCCATGTATCCCGATTGATGATCGTATAACCCATAATATTGCCTCCTGCAAATTCAAGATTTTCTGGTTACTTTTAATATCAAAATTATACCTTAGTTCTTCACAAATTTCCATACACAAAATGCAGCGGCCGGAAGCATCTGGCACAAACCCGATGCCCCGACCGCTTCCGGTTTTAAATCTCCGTCCCGACTTCCACGCCGTTGCGGAAAGTGAATACCACCCTGCCGTCCGGATAGACCGTTGCGTAATCCACAAGCCTGTAGAACAGCCTCTTATTGAAATCCACCGTCAGCTCCACTGTCTCGCTAAACCCCGCAAGGAAGCCGCTGAAAATGTCATACTGGATTTCCTTCCTCTCCCGCTCTTTTTCTAAGCTGTCCATCCTGCTTTCCAAAGAGGCGTACCAGCTGGCATATCCGTCATACTTTTTTCGGTAATCGTGCTGGTCAAGTTTCCAGGCGGCATTTTCATCGACCAGCTTCTGGATCAGCCTGGCAGTCACCTCCATCTCATCGCTGACCGCCTCCAATCTCTATGTCAATGAAACCGTAGTCCGTCAAGGCTTCCATGACCGCCCTGCAGTCCTTTTTTCTTGCTGTATCCCTTCCTTAAATTAGACAAAAAAGAAAATTTCACTTGCCAGAACATATGCCTGCCATTCAGCCACACTAGGGACAAGAATACAGACAATCATTCATTGCCTGTATTTTTGTCAGGAAGACAGCTCAATATCATACTTCTCCAGTTCCGTAACCAGAACCCGCAGCATTGAATCACCAATACCACGCATCTTTCGGAGCTCTGTGGACGAATAATTCGTTAGATCGCCAACAGTAAATATGTTATTTTTCTGCAGTGAATTTTTTAACCGGTTTGGAAGATTCATTTCCTCAATCCGTATTTGGGATACTGAATCTGATTTAGCAGTGCACTTCTCGATTGTGACTTCCATTTTATCACTGGCATCTGCATCTGCAGGATCGTCGTCATATAGTTCTGCATAATCTGCTTTCAATTACTTTACCAATGTTATTGCTTTTTGTAAGGAAGCCGCCTGAACATGTGTCAGGATGATTTCTTTTGGGAGGTTATTCATCAAACGCAGCACATTTTCACTACGACCTTCACCGGTTGATGTTTCTCGGATTCTTTTCAGATCCTCCTCATAATAAAGACCAAATTCCATATATTTTATTGCTTCTTTATTTTTAAGTTTTTTCAGCGCATTTCTTGCAATTTTTTTAATATTAGACGAATTGGTATTATAAGCGCTGCTGACAGCTTCATACGTCTCATTATTCCAGTAAATCCTTTTCAGTAAATCCTTTTCCTGATCATCAAGATATTTTTCCATGCAGTAAGGTATCGTCTGGTCAAGATCACTTGGATAGGAAGCATAGCTTACAGATTCAAAAAGGAGTTCGTAAATCCTCTCTTCCGGCGTATAGTTTATTACCATGTTACGTTTTTCCATACATGCAGCAAGAATACTTCTAACACAAAAACGGAATTAATTACGTAATAGGTTAACACCTAAAGCATGGAATAA
>CAMWUU010000202.1 GCA_947177515.1 uncultured Lachnospiraceae bacterium | reverse complement strand
GCGTAATAATAATCTCGCCCTTGCTCGGCTCAATCTGTCCGGACAAAATCTTTAAAAATGTGGATTTGCCCGCGCCGTTTGCGCCAATCAGACCATAACAGTTGCCCTCGGTAAACTTGATATTGACATCCTCGAATAACGCCCTTTTCCCAATTCTCAATGTAACATTACTTGCCTGAATCATATCACATATAACCTTTCTTTTATTTAATTTGCACAGGATTAATCCTGCCCGCCCCAATATGCCCCCTCACTCTGGCACATCACTACTAAACCCGCGGGATAATATTTACAATAAAATTAATTTTACAGAGAAATCCCGGATTTTGCAAGCCCTTTTTCCAAACTTTAAAAGTTTTGCGCAGCTCCTAAAACAGAAGAACTATCCCCATCCCTCCCCACGCGCGCCTGCCGGTAAGTTTCATACATCAAAACTGCTGCCGCCACTGCTGCATTCAGCGATTCAAGCTCCCCCTCCATCGGGATCCTAACCCGCAGGTCGGCTGCCGCGGCCGCACTTTCTGTCAAACCATTTGCCTCGTTTCCGATCATAAGCGCTGTACGCGTCTTATACTGCACCGTATCATATTCCACTGAGCCTGCCAAGTGCGCCGCATAGATGGTAAAACCCTGCTGCCGCAACATTCCCACCAGACCGGGGAAGTCCTCCACATAGACAAATGGCACGCGGTAGATTGCGCCCATGGTTGAACGGATCACCTTAGGGTTAAACATATCCACGCTCCCGCGCCCCAAAACCACACCCGCCATTCCCGCGCCCTCCGCTGTGCGCAGGATGGTGCCAAGATTACCGGGGTCACGCAGGTTTTCCAGCAGCAGAAGCCGGCATGGCGCATCCTGCCCCGCCCTGTCCAATATTGCAAAAAGCGAATAGTTTGGCTGGCGCACAATGGCTAACACCCCCTGCGGTGTAACGGTACGGGAAACTTCCTTAAAAACAGTATCCGAAACAACCTCAAACGGAACCTGTAACAACTCCCCCTTATATTGCGCATAAAAACTTTCTGCATAATAGGCTTTTACAATGCTTTCCCGCGCATACAAAAGCACCTCATCAAACATCTTCCTGCCCTCACAGACATACACCCCATCTTCCCTGCGCGCCGCTCCCTTCTCCTGCAGCTTAACCAAATATTTCATCTGCGCATTTGCACTGCTGCTAATCATGGGAATTCTCCTTTTCCTTTGGACATTCTAACGCTACTGTCCATAGAGCTTTATGGACTGGCAATGTTTCGCAAGGAGTCCCAACCGATCTCCTTACGAAACAAAAAGACAGTCAATGACTGTCTTTTTGTAAGCAGATAGCGGGAGTCGAACCCGTCTCTTCGGCTTGGGAAGCCAATGTTCTACCGATGAACCATATCTGCATATTATGCAATTTACATCCCCCAGGAACTCACTGCTCCTTTATTATAGCAGGGAATCCTGGGGAAGTCAAGCAAAAATTCAAAAAAAATTGAATTTTTATTTTTCCGATGTCCCTTTCACATTAACCCTTCCGCCAGCTTATTCAGTACCTCATTGCGCCCAATGGAAACAAGTTTTGAATTTGCGCTTAGCGGTTCATCCGGATCAGGGTTTACATCAAATCCATCATCGCTCTTGATGCCAATCACATTAACCTTGTATTTTGCGCGCATATTTAGCTGTTTCAGGCTCTTGCCCTCCCACTCCCTTCTGACGTTGATTTCCATCATGCTGATATCCGGGGAGAGTTCCACCGCATCAAAGAAATTATCGTGTACCAGATTGTTTGCATAGCGGATTCCCATCTCCCACTCCGGAAGCACAACACGGTCAGCTCCCACCTTGCGCAGGATTTTCGCGTGCAGCTCACTCTGCGCCTTCGCAAGAATATGGGGAACCCCCAGCTCATTCACTACCATGGTAGCCATAATGCTGGCTTCCATATTTTCACCAATCGCAATCACCGCACCGTCAAAATTGCGGATGCCAAGCCCTGCAAGCAACTCCGTGTCCATCACATTCCCCGTTACGGCACAGGTCACGGAATCCGCAATGGCTCCCGTCCTCTTCCCGTTTATATCAAGTGCCAGAACCTCACAGTCATTTTGCATCAGTGTCTGTGCAATACTGGTTCCAAACTGTCCCAGCCCAATCACAATATATTCTTTCTTGCCCATAAAAGCCTCCCTGCTTACCTTTATCCCACCAGGACCCTTCCATCCGGATAGGATGTCTTGCTGTTATCATGCCTTGTATTGACCGCCAGCGCCATGGTAATTGGCCCAATCCTCCCAAGATACATGCCGAGAATAACAATCCCTTTCCCCACCTGTGACAACGAGGAAGTAAAATTGCGCGAAAGCCCGACTGTCGCTGTCGCGGAAACCATCTCATACATTGAATCCAGGAAACTGGCATTTTCCGCAACCATCAGAACTGCCACCAGCAATAACATAACAATCAGTCCCACGCCAAAAACCGCAAATGCTTTTTGCACATCCTTCGGTGCGATCCTGCGCCGCATTACCTGGGTATCAGCCTTCCCTCCCACGGTTGCAAAAACTGTTGCAAACACTAACACCATGGTAACGGTCTTAACACCGCCCGCCGTGCCGGACGGGGAACCTCCGATAAACATAATCATTAGATAGATCATGCTTGTACCATCTTTAAAACATTGCTGCGGTATTGTCTGGAAGCCTGCCGTGCGCAGGGTCACCGACTGGAAAATAGATGCCAGAAGCTTTTCCCCAAACGGCAAAGATCCCAAAGTCTGCGGATTATTGTATTCCAAAAATAAGGTAAGGAGGGCACCACTTATAATCAGGAAAGCGGTTGCGGATACCGCAAGCTTAAAATGCAGGTTCGGACAAAAACAAACGCGTTCGTTCCGCCGTTTTTTGCGCCGCATCTGCCTGATATTGCGCAGGAATTCCCACCAGACTGGAAAGCCAATGCCCCCCAATATAATCAGTGCCATTGTTACTAGGTTAATCAGTACATCCCCCCGGTACGGGATCAGGCTCTCGTTCCCAAACAGGTCAATCCCCGCATTGCAAAATGACGATACGGAATGGAAAATAGAAAACCACAGCCCCCGAAGGAAACCATATTGTGGTATGAAACGGATACAGCAAAGGAGTGCGCCCACCCCCTCCACCATCAATGTCCCCTTTAGAATACGGATGGTGATACGCACAAGTCCCTTAAGTTCATCCAGGTTATAAGCATCCTGCAACAAAAGGCGTTCCTTTAACGAGATCCTTTTTCCCAGTAACAAAAGGAGGGTGGTGGTAAATGTCACAATACCAAGTCCTCCAAACTGGATTAGGAACAGGATAACCGCCTGGCCAAACAGGCTAAAATGCTCTGCCATGGATACGGTTGACAGCCCCGTCACACAGATGGAAGTCGTCGCTGTAAAAAGTGCATCCATAAATGGTGTCACTATCCTCCCCTTTGTCGCAATCGGGAGCGAAAGCAATATGGTTCCAAGAATGATCGCTGTCAGAAAGCCTAACATAATCATCCGCGTTGTCGTCATTACTATAAATCTTTTCTTTTTCTTCATGGGACTGCCTCGGTTTTCAATTTTTTACCTATATTCGTGGGCGCATTCATTTTCCTGTTTTTGCCCTGTGCTGCAAAAGCGCCCTCTCCTTATATATTTTGTCTAGCAAATATATTGGGTGGTGAGTATATATTTTTGTTTGCGGTCATATTATAAACTCTTTTTCACTTAATTGCAAGGAAAAAAGCTGTTGCAGACAAAACTGCAACAGCTTTTCATATCATCCTTCCTGCAAAGCTTCAAGTCCCGTTTTGTTAAATTGTACAATTAAAACGGCTCCCTGTTTCCGGAACTTTCCCTTTTACCGCATCCCAGTCAACCGAACGGATCTTTTCTAAAAGTTCCTCAATACTTGCAGCGGACACCGTCGTGGTCTTTTTCTCTGGACGCGTCAGGTTTTCCCCATAATTTCCTGTAAGGCGTTCCTGTGCCTTTTCCTTCTCCGCCTTTTTCTCATCCGCTTTCTTCTCCTCGGCCTTCTTTTCACGGGAATTCTCAATGCGCTCTTTCTGCTTTGCCCCCGCCTTCTCAAGTTCCGCAAAATAGCTGACGGAACCATCGTCCCCCAATGTGATACCGATGCTCTTTATCTCGCTCCCGCTCTCCTGCGCCTCCTCGGAAAGCTCCTCCTTAACATCATCGAGCTTCGTGGTAGCCTCCTCGATCATATTAATATATTTCTGCTTTGTTTCCTCATCCGCTGCCATGGACTCTAAAGTGTCCGGGTCAATCAGCACACTGTAATCTTTCGTGCCGCGGGAGAGATAGGACTGCGCCTCCTCCTCCGAGGAATAATGTGCCACCATAAAATCCATATTTCCATATTTTTCCTTTAGCTGCTGCAAAAGTTCTTTTGCCTCATCGCTCAGGTTCAGCTCATTCTGCCCCACCTTATCCGCCGCCCTGTTCTGCGCTGTCCGCCCCGTGCGGTTCGCCCCTGCGGCACTATTTCGGCTGGTTTCCTTCCCATTCCTTACATAATTTGCTGAATTGCCCTGATATGCACTGTATGCACTCACTTTGTCCATCTCTTGCGCCCTCCTTAGCCAGATGTTTCATGTAATTCCATTTGATTTTATTTATTCCACCTGTACCATATATCGGCAGGAGTACGAAAAAAATTTAGCAGTTTTAAGGGAAATCGTTCCACAAAAAACCTTTCCGCGCCAAACTGGCAAAATCAGAGTTTAAAACCATTCGCCTTCCCGGACAGTTCCTCGCTCAGTCTTACAAGCTTCTCCGTCCCCGCTGTACACTCATCAATCGCACAGGACAAATCCTGCATACTTGCACTGGTTTCCTGCGTTGATGCCGCGTTCTCCTCGGAAATCGCCGCAAGCTGCTCAATAATATTGCTGATCTCATCCCTTATCGCGGTAATCTGCCCGGTCTGGTCTGAAATACTCTGCGTTGCCCCGGACACTCTGTCAATTTCCTTGCCAAGACCATTAAATGTCTGGTTTAACCCATCAAGATGCTCCATCTGGATACCCACGTTCTGCTCCACACTTCCCATGCGCTCCACACTGATATCGCTGTTGCGGATCAACTGGCTGACGATCTCCGCAATCTGTTCCGCCCCCCTGCTGCTCTCCTCTGAGAGATTGCGGATCTCCTCCGCCACCACAGCAAACCCCCGGCCGGAATCGCCCGCCCGTGCCGCTTCAATCGAAGCATTTAAGGAAAGCAGGTTTGTCTGCTGCGAAATATCCTGGATCAGGCTGACTGCTTCATTAATTTTTTGTGCAGATATATTTGTATTGTTCGTTTCTTCCTTAAGTACTGCAACTTCCTGTGAGGTTTTCTTCCCGATATTGAGCAGTTTCTGCAATGCCTCATAAGCCTGCCTGGCATAATTGTTCATCGATTCCACCGACCTGTTCAGGCCGCGGATATTTTCCGCATTCTGGTCAAGCGCCGAACCGATACTGATCACACTGTCCGAAGCCCTTGCCGTTTCCCCTGCCTGATCCGACGAACCTTTTGCAATCTCATCAACCGCAATATTGATATTCCCGATATTCTGTGAAATCAGGTTAAATTTCTCAATAAAAGACTTGTTTTCCTTATCCAGTCCCTGTGCGGAATCCTGCAGGTCACGGATCACACCGGAGAAACTCTGCTGTACGGAATCAAGGCTTCTTGCAATATCGCCAATCTCATCCCCACGGTTTAAGAACCGCTCCCCAATCTCCCCGCTCAAATCCTTATCCGCCAGACGTGCCATATAGCCGGACGTGGTTAAAAGTGCATTTGTAATCCTGCGCAAAAATGTAAGACAGCCCGCAATCGAAAAAACAATGCTGATCATCAGAAGGATGCCCACAGCCTGCAGGATACTTGTATCTACATAATCATCCACTTCGCTGCGCATTTTCCCGGTAAAGACAATCCCTATGATCTCCCCGCTGCTTGGCTGTTTCAGCGGCATGTAATAAGTTGTGTACTGTTTCCCCTGGATCATCCCTTTTTTCAGAAACAGGGCTTCCCCGGCCAGCACCCTTCTCGCCGTGTCCGCAGCAAGGGTTGTATCAATAATGCGCTTTCCACTGTCGTCTTTAACCGTCGTGGTCTTCCTGACATCCCCCCATAAAATCGTTACCTCAAGCCCCGTCATATCCCCGAGCTTATCAATTTCTTCCGTCCTGGCTGTAAGGTTGACCTCACCCTTGTAAAGCTGCCCGTCCTGCAGGCTGTAATCGTCCGGATTTATCCTTCCAAGCAGCTCCTCCACTAAATAACAGGCTGCCCTCAACTGTTCCTCCATCAGCGAATTTGCCAATGACTTTGCTTTTGAGCCAAATACCACCATTGCAATCGCAATCAGTAGAACCGCCAACAGCAGCACAAAAGCCATCAGCTTTGCATTTAACTTTTTCATCTTCTCCATAATTTTTGCGACCTCCTAATCCTCATGCTGGTTAAAAATCCTTCCCCTTGCTTTTGATGGGAATCCCTCTAGCTA
>CAMWUU010000201.1 GCA_947177515.1 uncultured Lachnospiraceae bacterium | reverse complement strand
GCATCAAACTGTGCCTTGTAGGTATCGATGTTATTGTCGAAATAATTAGTTGTTTCCTCGCCAACCGGCATTTCCGTTTCATAAACATAGCGGTAAATCAGTGTGTCGCCGTCCGCTTTAACTTCCATCGTCATACCGGAACCTTCCTGGGCTTTGATCGCAGCGTCGATCTGATCCTTCTGCGCATCAATATACTCCTGGATGGAATCGAATTCCTTGCCGCTGCCGCATGCGGTAAGTGTAACCATCATTACAAATGCCAAACATAAACTTGCCAAAACCGTCGCAATTTTTTTCATATTTTTCATGATTAACTCTCCTCACTCATCACTCTTCATATCACAGGGTGACATCCCTAGGGCAGGGTGCAGGATCCAGAACAATATGAAATGTAAATTTACTTGATACCTGATATTTTTTTGGAGATAATTGAAATGTACTTTTAATTTTGCCCTAATAAAAACCCTGGGCTATTACAATAATCTCCAATTCTAAGATGGCATTATAGCACAAATAATCCCGAAATACAACCGGGAAATTTCCCATTTTCACAGGCATTTACCCCGATTTTTTGTGCAAATTTTTTTCGATCTTTTTCGCCCTGTCCTACTTTGTAAACGTAGCACTATATACAATAGTTCCGTCCGGATTTTCGTACTGGACCTTAACGGAAAGATCCGTCGCATCAATCAGGCTTTCCATCTCCGTAATAACCATTTCAAACTGCGCACGGGAGGATTCTAGGGAAGATTCAATTAAGGCTGCATTCTCCTGCGAAACTTCCACCGCCTCATCATAGATATAACGGTAGACAAGCGTATTCCCCTCGCCATAGATCTGCATTGTCATGCCGGAACCTTCAATCTGCTTAAGCAGCGCGTCAATCTGGTCTTTCTGTGCATCCACATACTCCGCCACATTGGCAAATTTCTCACCGTTATTTAAGACGGAGCCTTCGGAAAGTTCACCGTAAGTCGGTGTTACCTCATCCTTAGTCAGCACACAGGAATAGATCAGGGAACCATCTGGGTTCTCATACAGTAACTGTACCGCTGGTTCTGCAACATCAACCAGCCGTCCAATCTCATCAATCACTGTATCAAACTGCGCACGGAACCCATCAATACTGGAATCAAAATAATCAAACATGCCCTGCGTTACATCAACCGGCTCATCGTAGATATAACGGTAAACCAGTGTGTCACCATCCGCCTTGACTTCCATGGTCATGCCGGAATCCTTGTACTGTTTTAGCATTGCATCAATCTGTGTCTTCTGGGCATCCAGATACTCCTGCACCGTGGAAAATCTCTTGTTGTTAGAAGAAATCAGCTTGCCTTCTGTCGGGGATGGGGTACCCGAATCCGCAAAAGATCCTGAAACATCCTCCTCTTCCTTGCTGCCGCATCCGGCAAAAGATACCGTCATGGAAACAGCCAGACAAATACCGGCAAAATTTGCAAAAAATCTTTTTCTGTTTTTCATTTTAATACCTCCATTTTTTACCATTCTTTACCATTCCAATGAACTGTTCTCAATGGTGCGGTCGCGCAGCAAAAGATCGGAAACCGCGGTGCGCGGGTCTTTGTGTTCAAACAGCACAAGATTTACCTGTTCCACGATCGGCATCTGGACATGGTATTTCTTTGAAAGCGCAAGCGCCGCCTTCGCACAGTGGACACCCTCCACAACCTGGTTGACTTCCTCCATCGCCTCCTCCATCGTGCGTCCCTTCCCGATCAAATAGCCCGCATTACGGTTGCGGCTGTGTTTGCTGGTGCAGGTAACAATCAGGTCACCAATTCCTGATAGTCCCGCAAATGTTTCGGCGCGGCAGCCCATTGCAATCCCAAGCCGCATGATTTCCGCAATACCCCTTGTTATAAGCGCCGCCTTTGTGTTATCACCGAAGCCTAGCCCGTCCACTACCCCGGCGGCTAACGCGATCACGTTCTTGATGGAGCCGCCAAGTTCTATTCCGGTGATATCCGGATTTGTATAGACGCGGAAAAATTCCGTCATAAAAATATCCTGGATAAAGGTGGCTGTCTTTTTTGTTTTTGCACCAACCACACAGGTAGTCGGAATCCCCCGCGATACTTCCTCCGCATGGCTAGGACCGGATAAGACAGCCACATCCGCATCAGGCAGCTCCTCGCAGATCACCTCGGTCAGTGTCTTCATCGTCCTCTCCTCAATGCCCTTTCCGGCATTGACAATCACCTGGCCAGGACGGATATACTCTCTCGCAGCCGCAGCCGTTTCCCTCACAAACGGGGATGCGACGGTGGAAACAATAAGATCTGCTGCGGCAAGCGCCTCCCTAAAATCACCCGTCACCACCACATCCCCCGAAAGCTTTGCCCCAGGAAGGTTTGGGATATGTCCACGGTCGGCGGTAAGTGCTGCCACTTCCTTCTCAAGCTTTGACCAAAGGATTACTTTATGGCCATTATTGCTTAGTAAAATTGCCAGGGCGGTTCCCCAGGTACCGGCTCCAAGAACTGTTACATTATACATATTTACACCCCTTTTCCTGCCCTCCGCACAGTTTTTTTGCGTTAAGCATCCTGATCTTTCCCATTATTTTCCTTTACCACCGGAACCTTCTGTCCAATCCGGTTTTCCGTCCCGTTCTTGATCCTAATCAGGTTCTGCCTGTGGCGCAAGTACGCTAATCCCATAAACACAAGGCTTACAATCAGCGTATGTAGGAAATACGGCTCGCCGTGATCCATCAGTGCAATCCAGAGCGGAAAAATTGTCACAATCACCAGGGAGCCAACCGAAACAAACTTTGTTGCGGCCACACTTACCACAAATGCCACAAGATAAAGCGGGATGGCAAGCGGGTCATGCGCGGCCATTACCCCGGAGGTAACCGCAATCCCTTTTCCACCCTTAAAATGCAGCCAGAACGGGAAATTATGGCCGACCGCCACCCCAAGCCCCACATATAAACCCAAAAGTTCCGCATACGGTTCTCCCCTAAAAATCACAAGACGGGCTACTAACATCGGAACCATTGCCTTGGCCACATCACCGATATAGGTAATGGCACCGGCTTTTTTGCCAAGCGTGCGCAGCGTATTGGTCGTCCCGATATTTCCGCTCCCGTAATTCCTGATATCCACATGGTTGATTTTTCCGACAATATATCCGGTCGAAATACAGCCAAATCCGTACCCGGCAAGCAGGCATAAAAGAATCTTCCAGATCATAACTCCTTCACCCTTCCTTTCGTTCGCGGATAATAAATTTCAGTGAAGTACCTGAAAAGCCAAAAGCTTCCCGGATTTTATTCTCAATATATCTGGTGTAGGAATAATGCATCAGTTCCTTGTCATTAACAAAGACAACAAAGGTCGGCGGTTTGACCGCTACCTGCGTCATATAATAAAGTTTAAGCCGCTTCCCCTTATCCGAAGGCGGCTGCTGTAGGGCGGTCGCCTCCATCATAATCTCGTTTAGGACACCGGTTGCAATGCGCAGGTTCTGGTTCTGGATTACAACCTCCAGCACGTCAAACAATTTGGTTATGCGCTGGCCGGTTTTTGCCGAGAGGAACAAAATCTGCGCATAGGGAAGGAAAGAAAGGATTTCCCGAATCTTTGCGGTATACTTGTAAATAGTCTTATCATCCTTTTCAATCGAATCCCATTTGTTAACCGCGATCACAATGCCCTTGCCTCGATCATGCGCAATACCCGCAATTTTTGCGTCCTGCTCCGTTACGCCCTCCCCCGCGTCTATTACCACCACCACCACGTCCGCGCGCTCTACGGCGGTCACAGTGCGGATAATACTGAACCTCTCTAACTCCTCCTTTACTTTGCTCTTGCGCCTAAGACCCGCTGTGTCAATCAGGACATATTCCTTCCCGTTCCAGACAACCGGCGTATCCACTGCATCGCGCGTTGTGCCAGCAATATCCGAAACAATCACACGGTTCTCACCTAGCAGCTTGTTAACAATGGAGGATTTTCCGACATTTGGCTTGCCCACAATCGCAATTTTCGGCCGCGTATCCTCTTCCTCCCCCGTTTCCCCGTCCCCAAAATGCCGGACAACTTCATCAAGAAGGTCACCGAACCCAAGCATGGATGCCGCGGATACCGGGAGAGGCTCCCCGATGCCAAGATTGTAAAACTCATATACATCCGCCATAAATTTTTCAAAGCTGTCCACCTTGTTGACTGCAAGAACCACGGGCTTTCCAGAACGGCGCAGGATATCCGCCACCTTCCCGTCCGCGTCCACCAGTCCCTGGCGTACATCGGTCACAAAGACAATGACATCCGCCGTATCGATGGCTACCTGGGCCTGTTCGCGCATATAGGTTAACATCATATCCTTGCTCTCCGGCTCAATCCCCCCGGTATCCACCATGGTAAACTGCTTATCAAGCCAGGTAACTTCCGCGTAGATACGATCCCTTGTTACGCCGGGCGTATCTTTTACAATTGAGATGCGCTCACCCGCAAGCGCGTTAAACAATGTTGATTTCCCCACATTTGGGCGACCAACGATCGCCACTACCGGTCTGCTCATATATTAAATCCATACCTTTCTGTATTTATACTGACGATCACTAAAATTTGCCAGGCAACCCGACCCATGAGCGAAAGATGCCGGGAACTGGCGGCAAATTTCATCGCCCGTGAGTATATCCCTGTGCAAACTCCCCCTCAAATGGTTCAATGATGGCACGCACAAAGGATGCCCCATCCGATTTTACAATACGGACCCTGGTTTGTAAAGTGGTTTCCACATCTTTTATGGTATAATCATCCAAAAAGTCACGCTCTTTTGGCCTGACCATTACGGAAGGCACACATAAAAAATCGCCGAGAGGTTTTCCTGCAAGCTGCGCAACCAGATCCTGCCCCGTCACAAGCCCTGCTACTGTGATCTGCTCACCAAAGAAATGATTAACAATCGGGTATAAATGTACCGTGATATTAGGGAATTTTTCCTTTATCCCTGCGAGAAGCCCCGAAAGGACGGGTGCAATCAGCACGCCGGTTGCCATGGAAAGTTCCTGCTTTCTGCCATCCCCAGAAAAGGTAGCAAGCGCCTCCTTTGTTTCATCCATTAAAAGCCGCACCATACCGACCCCGTTTTCAAGCTGTCCATAGCCCCCGTAATAATCCGCAGGCGGCACCGAAAGACCCGCTGTTAAAAACCATTCGTCGCTCGCATATACAAAGCGTGTCCCATATCTGGCAAAAAGCTTTTCCTGCCAGGAAGAAATCTGGAAAATCACATCAGCGGACTCCTCTTTTGAAAAACTCATAAGCGGGAAGAGGCCTTCCCGATATTTTGTTTTCCCTGCCGGGACAACGGAAACACTTTCCATATAAGGCAGGTATTTTTCCAGTTCCCCGATACTGTAATCCAATTCCTTCCCATCATTGACACCCTTGCAGAGAACAATCTGGGCGTTCATGGTAATGCCGGCTTCATAGAATTTCCTGATTTTCCCAAGTGCCTCCCCGGCAAAACGGTTATTTAGCATTTTGCAACGCAGCTCAGGATTCATCGTATGCACCGAGATATTGATGGGAGAGAGTTTATAAAAACAGATGCGTTCCACATCCTCTTTTCCCATATTGGTCAACGTAATATAATTACCCTGCAGGAATGATAATCTTGCATCATCATCCTTAAAATATAAGGTTTCCCTCATGCCTGGCGGCATCTGGTCGATAAAGCAGAAAATGCATTTGTTGCGGCACGAACGATACTGGTCCATCAGGCTTTCCATAAAGCAGATGCCAAGATCCTCCTCGTACTCTTTCTCAATTTCAAGTTCCCACTCCTCTCCGGAAGGCTTTCGGACAATAAGAGTAAGGTACTCCTCGTTCGTTAGGTAATGATAATCAAACACATCCTTTATTTTTTTCCCGTTGATGCGCATTAGTTCATCCCCCGGTGCAAGCGAAAGCTCCGCCGCAATGCTGCCCGGAACGACTGATTTGATAATATGGCGGTTTTTCTGTCCTTCTGCCATCTGATCCCTCCATTTCCCGTCCGGTTTTATAATGATTCTATTCTTTCCATAGTCCTAAGAAAAATTCGCTACCAAAAACCCCGCCTATCTTCCTTCTGGGCTTTGCAGCGTTTGGCACACCGAACCAAAAACATTAAAATAATCCTCAAAGGTTTTTTTACAGCAGAGCGGGTTGTCAATAACAACACCCGGGACGCGAAGGCCGATTAGTGCAAAACTCATCGCAACACGATGGTCGTCATAAGTATTGACAACACCCCCATGGATGCGGTTCTGTGACGGATAAATGCGCACCCCATCCGCAAGTTCTTCACAGCGCACACCAAGTCTTTGAAGTTCCCTAACGATTGCCGCAATCCTGTCACATTCCTGAAGACGGATATGACCAATTCCGGTGATGGTGGTTGGCGTTTCCGCAAATGGGGCAAGCGCCGCAAGTGTAAGTGCCTGGTCAGAAAAAGCACCCATATCCACACAAGCCCCCAAAAACTTCCCGCCCTTAGATCCAGTAAAAGC
>CAMWUU010000200.1 GCA_947177515.1 uncultured Lachnospiraceae bacterium | reverse complement strand
GTTTAGGCTCTGCGCCTGCTCTGTTGCAATCTTTTCAAGCTGATCCTCGATATCTGCCACGTCCTGCTGTTTTTTCTCTACGGCGGCACCCCTGCCCGAATGCTCGATTTCGCTTTTTAATACATTTGCTCTTGCTTTCATTGCGGATGCTACTTTTCCCTGTATTTTTGCCTGCCCTACGGAGCGGTTTGCTGAGATCATGGCTTCCATGCTTCCCTGCGACATTCCCATCCCCTGCTTTCCCCCCGGCGCGGTTTCTGCTTTTTTCTCTGCTTCCTGCTTTTTTGACTGGACGGATTGTTTTGCCTGCTGCTGTTGCTGTTTTTCCTGACGAAGTTCCACTTCGTGCTGGCGAAGCTGCGCGTTTAAATCTGTGATCTGCTGCTGGATTTCCTTGCGCCTTTCCATTTTTTCTTCTGGTTCCATATCTTTGTTTGCAGCAAGTTCCTGCAACTGTTTCTGTGCGTTTACAATCTGCGCCCGCAGGTTTTTGCTTACCGAATCCGTTGCCTGCGCCTTTATATTGCCTTGCATTCCTTCCCTGCCAATTCCGTCAACTTTCATACTTTTTTCCTCCTATTAAAGTTCCGCAAAATCCCGGAACGAAGCCCCTGTGGGTACTGTTAGGGATTTTGTCTTCCCTTCCTATTTCGGCCAATTCTTCTTCATCCTTAACTGTTTTGTTGTGAGAATGCTATTTTTTGTTGTGAAGAAACAGCACTATCTTCCAAATCCCCTAAGATCAGCATCACATTCAGACGCACACATTCTTTCTCCTGTATAATATCCACATCCCCACAATATTTTTGCGCTACCCTGCGGATATTCGCCAGACCAAAACCATGCCATCCACCATCCTGCTTTGTGCTCTGCGGCATTCCCCCTTGCCCATCGAACTTAAGTATCCCAGAAAAACTATTTTCTACCTCAATCATAAATACTTTCTTCCTGCGCCATGATCTGATCTTCACATATGGAACACCCGCAATTTCCGCCGCTTCTAAGGCATTGTCAAGAGCATTGTTTAAAATAACACTAACATCAAAAGCATTTAATCCCACATCCTGTGGATAATGGAATCCGCTTTCAAAGTCAATCCCTGCTACCTGCGCCTGCCGTTTCTTTTCTGCCAGAATAATGTCCGTCACAGGATTGCCGCTTCCGCCCAGACCACCCCCCGTCAGCAAAAATTCCTCTTTCAGTTTCTTAAAATACTGTTTTAATTCCTCTTCCTCCCGGTTAAAAAAAAGATTTTCAAGCACCACTACATGATTTCCCATATCATGCCGCAGACCCCGAAGATCGCTATAAAGCCCCTCCACCTCACGGATATGCATCTCAAGCCGCCTTTCCTGTTCTGTCAGGATGGCATCCTCCTTTTCCCTCTGTTGTGCATCCCGGATTTTCTGGTAAACCACAACGGTAAGAAGCACCGCCGAAAAAGAAATAATCTGATACAGGATTTTCAACCATTTAAACTCGCCATGGACATTCCAGATATACTGTCCCGTATCTAACAGATAGATATCAACTGCAAATGCCAGGATAAACCTTCCGACAAAAACCGTAAGCAATGGCAGAAGAAGCAGGCCAAGTTCTTTTTTGGTAACATCCTCCTCCTTGCGGACATATACGCGGTGCATCAGTTTCACCATAAAGTGTAACAAAACGCCCTGTAAAACACAATGCACGATGCTCGTAAAGACATAACCAAAGAACAACAGCCATTCCCTCTCCTGCATATACTTTGTCATCAGCACAAAAGTAAAGATGACATTCCAAGGAATCAAGGCAAATCCAAATTCAACCCAAAAAAGCAGGTTTCCAGTAACCGACAAAAATATTTTTTGCGCCAGATTCCTTTTGTGATCAAGAAGGTACATCACCACAAAAGCTACTGCTGTCCCATATAAATCCAAGTACTTCACTTCCCATGGCACAAGCCACAACAAAAGCATCGACCCAAAATAGGCAAAACCCGTCCATAGTGCCGTATAGCGCTTTTCTAAAAACGGGCGGAGAAAACGATAGAAAAAATATCCTTCCATTATAATTTCTATCACATTAGAAAGACACCTGATCACTTCCCAATATAATTCAAACCCTTTCAAGCCTCCCCCTCTCTTTTCTGCGTCACAGATCCCCCGGTAATATCAATCCGTCCACCCATTTTTCCCCGATCACCCCTCTTTTTTGTTATACCGCATAAAATTTTTTACAAAGGAAGAATAATTCTTTTTTGCCATTAAAGCACGCCCCTTCTCCATCACAATCTCCGTAGCACTATAACATTCCACATACTTAAAATTAACCAGGTACGCCCGATGCGGACGAAAAAAATCTTCCCCCGCCATTTTCTCAAGCTCCGAAAGTTTCCCGTAATATTCCAAGTCCCCCCTGCGGCTGTGCAGTGTTATTTTCCGATTAAATACTTCAGCATAAATAATATCGTCCAATAATACCTTTGTGGACAATCCTCCATTTTTTACCAGAAGATACCGTTCTTTATCCACTCTGTCTGCCTGTCCTGTTTCTTCGTCCTGTTTAAGGCTGTTGAAATCTTCCCCTTCCCTGCACCGCGCCAATCTTTGCCTTTCCGATTCCTCCCACTGCTTTACTGCAAGGCAAAATATTTCGGCAAATTTCGCGTCGTCAAAAGGTTTCACCAGATAGTGGAATGCCCCCACATCAAAAGCTTCAAATACATACTCTTTCAGGGCGGTTACAAAAATAAGGATCATGTGTTTATCCTTTTTTCTTAATGCCCTCGCGGTCTTCATACCATCCTGCCCCGCAAGGCGGATATCCAGAAACAGGATATCGCCATAATCCCCCGCAAAAAGCAGTTCCTCCCCCGATGCAAAAAACGAAATTTCCGACCCGGGACAAAGTCTTTGCACTTTATTTGCAATCAGTTCCCGCGCCGCTGCTTCATCATCACATATCGATATTTTCATTCTTATCCCCGCACCCATCGCGGTTTTTCCCGCGCTGTTTCTTCCTAAAAACTTTGAAACCGGAATTTACCTAACCAGCTCCTATCCTGCAACTTTATAATCCAATTACTTTTAAATGATATCGGCTTTATTTTACATTCTCCTTTGCCGCAGCAGCCGCCATTTCGCGGTATTTCGCCTTTTCCTGCGCCATCTCCTCCACCGATTTTTCCTTTAAGGTAAAACCTTTCACCGGACGGTATGGCACGCTTTTATGCTCAAGCCGAACCTTTGCTTTTGCAATCTCCTCCCGGTACTGGGGAAGCCATTTTTCACCCGCTACTAACATCTCATCCACCATCTGGCGGATTTCGTCAGGCGTACACACCGCACCCGTCAGCGGATCCATCATCGCAGCCTGGTACAACAATCCGATATCCGCATGGACAGCGGCCTCCACTGCAAGCCTCTGCACCCATACGCTCTGGGAACAGATTGCAGCGCATCCAAGCGGCAGCTCCCCAACCTTTGGGACAGAAATCCCATTACCATCCACATAGCATGGCACCTCCACCACACATTCATCCGGCAGGTTCGTAATTGTTCCATTATTCATCACATTAAAATGCCCCCGATAAATCCTTCCCGTTTCTAATCCCTCAATAATATAACTGCCATGCTCACTGGAACGGTTCCCTGCAGCAAAACGCTTTGCTGGTTCTTTTAACCAGTTCGGAAAATCCGTTTCGAACCAGTTGCGGCTCTCCTTGCAGACGCGCAGATATCCCGCCGTTTCCCCCTGAATCCAACAACTGTAATTAATCCATTTCTCCATCTCCTGCGGGCGCTTGCGATACCACATCAGATATTCCGAAAGATGGCCGTTCGACTCCGTCGAATAGAAGCCAAAATTCTTCATCACATCCAGCCTTATATTCTCATCCTTCGCAAAATCCGCCTGCTGCATTAATTCGTAAAGTTCGCCCGTGCGCTCCACCCCGTCGGTCTTAACACTGATATACCAGGTCTGGTGGTTTAATCCGGCACAGATAATATCCACATCCTTCTTCTTTCGTCCAAGAGCCTTCGCAATCTGCTCGTGCCCGTGCTGCACGCCGTGGCAAAGACCATAGGTCGGCACCTTCCCGTATTTGTTGCATGCCCAGGTTAACATGGCATTGGGGTTTGAATAATTTAATAAAATACAGTTTTTCTTTGCAACCTCACGGATATCCCTGCAAAAATCAAGCACCGCTGCAATCCCTCTCTGCCCGTACATAATGCCACCAATACAGAGCGTATCGCCCACACACTGGTCGATTCCGTATTTTAACGGGATTTCCACATCCGTCGCAAACCCCTCAAGCATCCCGATCCTCACGCAGTTAATCACATATTTCGCACCGGCAAACGCCTCCCTGCGGTCTAAGGTTGCATGGATTTTAATGGACAGACCGTTCTCATCGATATCTCTCTGACATAGTTGTGTTACCATCCGAAGATTATCCGGATTGATATCTGTAAATGCAATTTCAATATCATGAAATTCTGGTACGGTCAGCAGATCAGACAAAAGCCCCCTTGTAAACCCAATGCTCCCGGCACCGATAAACGCTACTTTAAATGACATATCCCCTCTCTTTCCGCCGCAACAATGGTATATTAGCGCATAATATTACCAGACAACATTGCAGCTTGTTTGTTTCCTTATCCTTTTATGATATGATTCCTCCAGCACAGTTAAATCATAGAAAAATTCTAACACGAAGGACTTTTTATGTCAATGCTTCCAGCGCAGCACTCCACGGTAAACGCACGTTTTTTTATCTTCCCAGTGAGAAAAAATATGCTATATTCAATATACCGGATGACAATCTTTGCACGTTTGTGTATTATCATCTTAATGAATCTTATGGAAGTGTTAACAGGGCTGGGTACAGGCATATAGAAATGCAATGGCATATATGGGCAACTTTATAAAAACGTGCGTTTACCGTGTTCCCTTCGCCCTTCGAAAAACATACCAGTCCGGCTCCCTGCCCGCAAACGTATAATCCCCGCTTTTCCACTGGATAAAAAGATATTCCGTATCCCCAAACCTGCGGATTGCATACTGGCTTGCGGTTGCCCTCGGATGACAGATAACATATCCCCTCATCCAGCTCCATACGCCGGGGCGGTCTGTTAATATCCTGCCGCTCTCTGTATCTTGGAATGCATTTTGCAGAACACCATCCTCCATAAATTCCGCTCTCCGCCAGTAAAGCCCTTCATATGGGAGCACCCCGCCAGGTCTTTGCGGGTCAAAAGCATCTATCGTCCTTACATAATCGCACACACACCATTTTCCAAGCACCGATGCGTCATCGGCAGGAAATTTCGGGAGCACATCCTCCATCTGGATATCCTGTTTGCAGTACATCTTTGAATCCGTTTTCCGGAAAACCCATATTTCCGGTCTGCCCCCGCAAAAATAATGATTATCTTTAAACTCGACAAACATATAAGTATCATTTTCGATTTTTTCAATTGTATACTTATTTCTGCTTTTTTTGTGCGGATAACCACAGACGGACAAAAGCAGCCCCTTTGTCCAGCCAAAACACCAATACCGCTCACCGCCCGGCAGGAAATACAGCTCCTTCACAACCCCTTTCCCCGCCGCCGATTTTGGTTTTAGTAGGGAAAACATCTCCCTGCACGGCAAAACGTCCACCATTTCCCAATGCCCGATGGCTTCCTCGTCATGGACAAAAGGCACGTTAATATCTTCATTATATTTCAGGTCAAAATCACCCAGTTTCACAACCGGCAGCTTCAGTTCCACCGTGCCATCCTGATACATAATTTTGTAGGTCGGGCCAACAATCTGATAATTATTATTCAAAACATATTTACTCAGAGCCCTCACCGCATCCTCGCAATCCTCCCCGGTGCACACAAGATTTGCTGTGTCACACGAAAAGGAAATGCTTTTTTCAGAAAGCCTACAGGTTTTCGGGAGGGTACCCGTAATTTCCACCCCGATTCCGGTATCAAAATTCTCGCTTACAAACTCCGTTTCATAATCGATAATGACCGCCCTGCTGCCAAGGATTTCTTTTGGTATTTTGTCATATAACCCATTTAAAATATCATCACATTCCGCTTTTCCCGAAACAATTTTGCGCACATACGCCAAACAGATTTCATCACTCTTTCTTATAACAATGTCAAACATAGGTTCCTCCTCCTTTAAATCCGAAATCAAATCAGACAGAATGCCCAGCCGGTGTTCGGTCTGTTTTTTAAGTTCGCAAAGTTCCTGCCGCTTTGCCTGAATCAGCTCTAAGAATTTCTCCTTCGGCAGCGAAAAAACCCCCTTGATTTCATCCAGGCGAAAGCCAAGCTCCTTGAGCGCCACGATGCGGTAACAGTCCAACAATTTTGCTGCGTTGTAGTAACGGTAGCCAGTCAGCGGGTCGATGGAATCCGGCTGCAAAATCCCTTCGTTATCGTAATAGCGCAGGGTTTTAACGGGAATTTTGCTGAGTTTTGAAAGTTCACCGATTTTGTACATGATGCCCTCCTTATTTTCGTTTTTGTATGCGTCCTACATGTTTTGATTTTGAATTTCTATGTTTTTTCATCCTTCATGGAAAATCACCCTCCTTCGCAAGTTCTTTAC
>CAMWUU010000199.1 GCA_947177515.1 uncultured Lachnospiraceae bacterium | reverse complement strand
CTCTGTATCCGGGGAGATCTTTTCCGGGGCGGAGCCTTTTACGAATTCGGCAGCATGGGCGAAATATTCCCGGAAAAGAGATGGGAAATTTTTATGAGGAAATTTTTTCAGAAAATAAAAGATAATAAGCTGCTGCTGGATGGTGTTAATGTTATTGCCGGTTTTGTGCTGCTTATTGCCTTGCTGGTATTTTTTATAACACAGGCCTTTATAGCGCTGCTTGTCGCGATCTGGGCGGCGGGACTGATTAATATAGCAAACGGGTTTAAATCCATGCGGGCAAAGAAGGGGGGCGTTATGCCGGGGCAGTCCATGGTACTTCTTGGGTTCATTATCTTAGTTGGCGGGACGGTGCTGGTTCTCTCGATGATGGGGCTTGTGTAGCCGGAAAAAAGATAAGGCTGGTATTTCATGGGAAAATATTTATACATTGCGGAGAAGCCAAGTGTGGCGCAGGAATTTGCGAAGGCTTTGAAGTGTAATTTCAAGAAGAGGGATGGGTACTTGGAGGCGGAGGACGCACTGGTGACCTGGTGTGTGGGACATCTGGTAACCATGAGTTACCCGGAGGTCTATGATCCTGCCCTAAAGCGCTGGACATTGGAATCCCTGCCGTTTTTGCCGCAGGATTTTAAGTATGAGGTTATTCCCTCAGTTAGCAAACAGTTTAATATTGTAAAAACCCTTTTAAACCGTGCGGATGTTGAGAGGATTTATGTCTGTACCGACTCGGGGAGGGAGGGGGAATATATCTACCGTCTGGTGGATCAGATGGCGGGTGTCCCATCCACGAAGGATAAGCGGCGCGTCTGGATTGACTCGCAGACGGAAGAAGAAATCCTTCGGGGGATCAAGGGAGCAAAACCCCTTTCCGATTATGACCATCTCTCCGACGCGGCATATCTGCGCGCGATGGAGGATTATCTGATGGGGATTAATTTTTCGCGCGTGCTAACCCTGAAATACGGGAATGCGGTAAGCGGTTTCCTGAAATCGGAAAAGCGCGCCGCGATCTCAGTCGGCAGGGTGATGACCTGTGTACTCGGTATGGTGGTGCGCCGGGAGCGTGAAATAAGGGCATTTGTGAAAACGCCGTTCTTCCGGGTGATGGCGGGGCTTAGCGTACAGGGACACCAGTTTGAGGGCGAGTTCCGCGCGGTGGAGGGTTCCCGTTATTTCCGGTCGCCAAAGCTTTATAAAGAGAATGGGTTCAAGGAAAAAAAGGACGCGCAGGAGCTGCTTGCGCTACTTTTGGGGCAGGAAGTTTCCTACCACAAAACAACGGAGAACGGCAAGAACAGCTATGCGGCAGTTTTTGATCCAGAACAGAAGAAATTGTTGGCACAGGTTACGGCGATTGAGAAAAAGAAAGAGAACAAGTATGCGCCGCTGTTATTTAACCTCGCGGAACTTCAGAATGAATGCAGCCGGCTGTTTAAAATCAGCCCTGATGAAACGTTAAAGATAGTGCAGGAGCTGTATGAGAAAAAGCTGGTAACATACCCGCGTACCGATGCCCGCGTGCTTTCAACCGCAGTGGCAAAGGAAATACATAAAAATATTGGTGGGATGGGACAGCTTGCGCAGTTTGCCCCTTTTACAAAAGAAATCCTTGGGGGCAGCGCCTATAAGGAGATAGCGAAAACACGGTATGTCAATGACAAACAGATTACAGACCACTATGCCATCATCCCGACTGGACAGGGGCTATCAGCGCTTTCAGGGCTGCCCTTGCTCTCTAAACGCGTGTATGTGGCAATTGCAAAGCGTTTCCTGTGTATTTTTTATCCGCCCGCAGTGTACCAGAAAGTTTCCCTGACGGTAAAGATTGATACGGAAAGCTTTTTTGCAAGCTTTAAAGTGCTGATGGAGGAGGGATATTTAAAGGTAGCAAATGCGGGTAAGCAGGCTGCGCAGGGTGCAGAAACTCCAACGGAGGATGGGGGCGGGACGGGTAAGAGCCTAGTTGGCGCAAACCAGGGTCAGGCAGATGCATCCACAACGGCACAGGCAGCGGATCCGGGTGCCGGTGCCGGGAAGAAAACAGGGGATCCGCCCCCGGGTGCCCAGCCGGAGGAAGAAAGTTTTGGCAAGGACTTTTTTGATGTGGTCAAAGGCCTGAAAAAAGGTGCGAAGCTTAATGTAACCGGATTTACGATCCGGGAAGGGGAAACAGCCCCGCCAAAACGCTATAATTCCGGATCCATGATCTTAGCCATGGAGAATGCCGGGCAGCTTATTGAGGATGAGGAGCTGCGGGCGCAGATTAAGGGGAGCGGTATCGGTACAAGTGCGACGCGGGCGGAAATCCTGAACAAACTGGTAAAGATCAGTTACTTAAACCTGAACAAAAAGACACAGGTCATAACCCCCACACAGACGGGGGAGATGATTTTTGAAGTGGTCAATACATCAATCCGCTCCCTTTTAAACGCGGAGCTTACGGCAAGCTGGGAGAAAGGGCTGACTTATGTTGCACAGGGGACGATCAGCCGCGAAGAGTATCTAAAAAAGCTGGAGGGTTTTGTTGGGCGGCTGACTAACGCTGTGAAGGGTTCAAACAATCAGGGACAGTTACATCAGTGTTTTGCGCAGACAGCAGCAAACTATCCGTTAAAGGGAGGGAAGGCGGAACCAACGGGATCTACGGGACTGGATGGTTCATAAATGAAGCAGAAAGGAATTGGATATGGAAGAGTTCGAGATTAGAATGCTTTTTGATTTGACAAAAAGTCTGGCAGGGGATTACCTTTTAGGTTTTACCTATCCGTGGGAGGCACTTGCCGGTATTGGGGCAATGGTTGCAGCGCTTGGGGAGGGTCTTCCCGCTTCAGAATATGATAAGTGCGGGGAAAATATCTGGGTAGCAAAGGATGCCACCATTGCGCCTACGGCTTGTATAAATGGACCCGCCATTATCGGTCGGGGAGCCGAGGTGCGCCACTGCGCCTATATCCGGGGGAACGTGCTGGTTGGGGCGGGGGCGGTGGTCGGCAATTCGACAGAATTAAAAAATGTAATCCTTTTTGATGGGGTACAGGTTCCGCATTATAACTATGTTGGTGATTCGATACTTGGTTACAAAGCCCATATGGGGGCGGGTTCCATCACCTCGAATGTAAAGTCGGATAAATCACTGGTGGTCATCCATGCGCAGAATATGGAGATCGAAACAGGTTTAAAGAAGATGGGGGCAATCCTTGGGGATAAGGTGGAGATCGGGTGTGGTTCCGTATTAAATCCTGGCACGGTGATTGGAAGGGAAAGTACGGTTTATCCGCTCTCATCGGTGCGTGGTGTGGTCGGACCCGGAAGCATATACAAAAAGGCCGGGGACATTGCGGGAAAGGCTGTGCCATTGATGTAGGATAGGAAAAATTCCAATGAATAAGGAGGCAGGGATGGAAGAGTTATACCGGGCGATTGAGGAGAAAATACGCGCTGCTGGCTATCCTAAAGAGGTGGATGGATTTGCCATCTATGAGGATATTTGCAATCAGATTGAGGATAAGGAGGAGGGCGATTATGTCCTGATGTCAAAAACGGGGGAGGAAGACTGGTATGAGTATACGCTTCAAGTAATGGAGGAAAATTTTAATCTTTCCGTTATGATCATCCACACTCCAAAGCAGGATTACCGTATCGATTTTGATGCGTAGGAAAAAATGCAGTATCGCAGGTCTGCCTGCGATATGCACGGGTGGAAGAATGGGAAACGAAAGGGGAAAAGGCGATGGAATTGCTCGTATCATATATACAATATGTCGGGATGCTAATCCCGCTTATCGGGCTGATGATCCTGTTGCGTAAGGATTCGGGTCGCGCGGGGAGTGACCTGATGTTGGCCAGTGTCGGCTGCATCATCGTGAATGCAGGATATCTTTTAATGTTAAAGATGAACAGCCCGGAGGCCGGGATGGTGGCGCTTAAGGTGGAATATCTTGGAAACGCGATTTTTTATGCATTCTTCATCCTCTTTTTAATTGATTATTTCCGGCTGCGTTATCCGCACTGGCCATTTTGGATCTGGGGAATCTTGCAGGCTGTTGAAATCTTTGTACTCTGGGACGACAAGCACAGGGATATGATTTTCCAGGATGCCAGTCTGGAGCAGATGGAATTCCAGACCCCGTTTGCAGGCGGCATCCATTCTATAGAATTGGAAATAGAGGAAGGGGCACTGCATATTTTTCGGATTAAGCCGGGTGTACTCTATGTGGTTCAGTACAGTATTATATGTTTTGCCCTCCTGCTTTTGGTTGGTTACACGATTGTCCGCATACGGCGCACACATGTACGCACAGAAAGGATGGCACTGATCCGTCTGGAAGCTTCAGAAATTATTGTTATGATTGCGATGGCGATCTATTTGTTCGTGGCGGATATGACATTTGATATCCTGCCATTCTGTGCAGCCGCGGCACTTTTGCTTATTATATTGAGCGTGTTAAAAGGGGAGCTTTTCAATGTGGCGGACGCGGGGCGCAACTGGATGTTTGAGCATATGCAGGATATTTTTCTGATAACTGACAGCATGTATGGGTATCTTGATGCAAATGCCTACGCGAAGGAGCTGTTCCCGGAACTTAAGGAAAAGCGCAAGAATGAACGTATCCCAAGGGAACTTTATGAACTCTTTATTACGGGTCGGACGGAATACCACAAGGGGGAGCACTGCTATGAAAAGACGATCACCCCGCTTATGGAGGGCAGTTTGGTGCAGGGATACTGCCTGCTTTTGATGGATGTGACACAGACCCACCAGCTTGTGGAGGAATTAAAGGGAGCAAAGGCGAAGGCGGAAGATGCAAACCAGGCGAAATCTGCTTTTATGTCAAATATGTCGCACGAGATCCGCACGCCGATGAATGCGATTGTCGGGATGACGGAAATTCTTCTGCGCAGCGAAATGAGTGCGCAGCAAAAGGGATATCTGGCCAATATTAAGAATTCCGGCAATGCACTGCTTACGATTATCAATGATATCCTTGATTTTTCCAAGATTGAATCCGGTAAACTGGAACTTGTGAACGATGAGTACGAACCGATGTCAATGCTAAACGACCTCTCGATGATATTTTTAAACCGGATTGGCGAGAAGGGTGTGGAACTTTTGTATGATATTGACCCGAACCTGCCAAATAAACTCTATGGTGATTCACTCAGGCTTCGTCAGGTTATTATTAATATTACAAACAATGCGATTAAATTTACGCAGGAAGGCCATGTAAAGCTTACGCTAAAGGTAACTGGTAGACAAGGGGATGCGCTTACTCTTTCTGTATCCGTACAGGATACTGGGCAGGGTATCCGGGAGGAAGATATTGGAAAACTCTTCCAGTCCTTCCAGCAGGTGGATAGTAAGAAGAACCATGGCAAGGAGGGAACCGGACTGGGGCTTTCCATTTCCAAACAGCTTGTGGAATTGATGGGGGGCACAATTGGCGTGCACAGTACTTATGGAAAGGGCAGTGAATTCTATTTTACAGTGCAGCAGAAAATAGTGGAGGAGCTTTCAGCCGCACAGTTAAAGGAGAGAAATCGGAAGGCAGTATCAGGCTATTTTACATCGGGGGATATGGATGCGGCACTAAGAAAACTAACAGAAGATTACGGTATGTTTTATATGGAATATGATGAGGTGTACCGACAGGCAAAAGAGGAGGGATTTTTTGCCGTGGATTTTCTCTTTACTGACAGCGCCGCATACCGGGAACTTGCGCCAGAAATCCTCTCAGTAAAGACGGAGGAGGGAACCATATGCGTCCTGCAAAACCCAATGACGGAGAGTATGGAAATGGAGGGGGTGCTAGTGGTCAACAAGCCACTCTACAGCCTGAATTTCTGTCAGATTTTAAACCGCGAGGAATTGGGTGGATTTAACCAAACAGATGATTATATGAATTTCACGGCACCACAGGCAAAGATCCTGATTGTGGATGACAATGAAATGAACTTAAAAGTGGCAATCGGCCTGCTTCAGCCGCTTAGGATGCAGATAGAAACGGCGGACAGCGGAAAACAGGCAATCGCGAAAATCTGTGAGAACCGCTATGACCTAATCTTTATGGATCATATGATGCCGGTAATGGATGGTGTGGAGGCAACAAAATGCCTGCGCGCGATGGAGGAAGAATATTTTAAGAAGGTGCCGGTCATTGCATTGACAGCCAATGCGGTGGTTGGAGCCAGGGAAATATTCCGGCAGGCGGGCATGAATGATTTTGTAGCAAAGCCGATTGAGATGAAAGAAATTTGTGCCAAATTAAAAGCCTGGCTTCCGAAAGAAAAGATCAAAAAGCAGAAAAAGGCGGATGCGGCTTTATTGGGCAGTACAAAACAGCAGCAGGAGCCTCTTTTAGAGATTGAGGGGCTAAATGTGGCGGAGGGGATCAAAAATTCCGGTACACAGGAGTTGTTTTTAAGTCTGCTTGGTGATTTTTACAAACTGATCGATATGAAGGCGACTAAGATTGAGAAATGTCTGGCGGATGGTATGGTGCGTGATTTTACGATCGAAGTGCACGCGCTTAAGAATACGGCGCGCATGATTGGCGCAATAGAGCTGTCGGAAATGTTTTATGAGCTGGAGCAGCTTGGCAATGCGCACGATCTTAAGGC
>CAMWUU010000198.1 GCA_947177515.1 uncultured Lachnospiraceae bacterium | reverse complement strand
GGGATTTTAGAAGCAGAGCGAAGAAAATCCCTTCCCCGGTAAAGGCGCTGAGAAAGACATATACGGAACTAAAAATAGGAGGAAATATATGCAGTTAAATGGTTCTGAAATCATTATTGAGTGTTTGAAGGAGCAGGGTGTTGATACCGTATTCGGGTATCCGGGCGGGACAATCTTAAACGTATATGATGAATTATATAAACATTCCAGCGAAATAAAACATATTTTGACTTCGCACGAGCAGGGCGCAGCCCATGCAGCGGACGGATATGCGAGAGCTACCGGGCGTGTCGGTGTGTGTATGGCGACTTCGGGTCCTGGTGCGACAAATCTTGTTACGGGGATCGCGACAGCTTACATGGACTCTGTTCCACTTGTTGCGATCACTGCGAATGTAGCAGTGCCGCTGCTTGGCAAGGACAGTTTTCAGGAAATTGACATTGCAGGCGTTACTATGCCAATTACAAAATACAGCTTCATTGTAAAAAACATCGAGGAATTAGCACCGACTATCCGCCGTGCTTTTAAAATCGCACAGACTAAAAGACCGGGACCAGTACTTGTGGATATCACAAAAGATGTAACTGCTGCGGTCACAGAGTATGAAAAACAGGAGATAGCGCCTGTTTCCCGCAGTACCGAAAAAATCATGGACGAGGATATTGATGCGGCAGTAGCATTGATTTGCGCGGCGGAAAAACCGATGGTATTCGTTGGCGTCGGTGCGGTAATTTCAGGCGCGTCGGAAGAATTAAAGGAGTTCGTAGATCTTCTTGACGCTCCAGTAACAGATTCCCTGATGGGCAAGGGGGCGTTTGACGGCGAGGACGCACGCTATGTTGGTATGCTTGGGATGCATGGGACAAAGGCAGCAAACTATAGTGTAACGGAGTGTGACCTTCTGGTAACAGTCGGTGCACGTTTTTCTGACCGCGTAACCGGGAACGCAAAAAAATTTGCCTACAACGCGAAAATTGTGCAGTTTGATGTGGATGCGGCAGAAATCAATAAAAATATTATGGTCAACGCGAGTGTGATCGGCGATGTGAAAGAGATCCTTTCACGCGTCAATGCAAAGCTTGCGAAGCAGGATCACGCCGAATGGGTGAAGAAGGTGCAGGCACTCGCTGCAGATAAGCCCCTTACTTATCATAAGGATGTACTGACTGGACCGTATGTGATGGAAAAACTTTATGAGATCACAAAGGGCGATGCAATTATTTCAACGGAGGTCGGGCAGCATCAGATGTGGGCGGCACAGTTCTACAAGTACCGCACGCCGCGGACGCTTATTACATCGGGCGGTCTTGGGACAATGGGTTATGGTCTTGGAGCGAGCCTTGGCGCAAAAACAGCAAGACCGGAAAAAACGGTAATTAATGTGGCTGGGGATGGCTGCTTCCGCATGAACATGAACGAACTTGCGACCGCAGTCCGCTACCAGATTCCGGTGGTTGAGATTATTATGAACAATTCAGTACTCGGCATGGTACGCCAGTGGCAGACCTTATTTTACGGAAAGCGCTACTCGAATACGGTGCTCAACGACGGCGTTGATTTTGTGAAGCTTGCGCAGGCGATGGGCGCGGAGGCGTTCCGAATCACAAAATGCGAGGAAGTCGAAGAAGTGTTGAAAAAGGCAATTGCCTTAAATAAGCCAGTGCTGATTGATTGTGTGATTGACAGCGATGATAAAGTATTCCCAATGGTACCACCGGGAGCAGCAATTGAAGATGCATTCTCGGAGGAGGATATGAAATAAGTGGCACTAGATATATACCGGTTCATTGTCTGTACACCCGAACAGTTGATTTTTGTCCTGTTATAATCTATAATAATGTGCGTTATAGTGGGATAAAGGGAGGGAAAACAGAATGAAGAAAAGGTTTATAGTGATCATATTGTGCCTGTGTGCGGTTCTGTCGTTAATGCCAAAGGAGGTTTTGGCGACAGACGGGGCAGCAGAACGGGAAGCACGGTTGTATCAACTGCTGCTAGAGGGCATCCGTGACAAGAAAGGGCTGGATGGAAAGAGTTATATTGATATCTCTGAATTGGGCATTTCCAATGAGGATGGGAGTCCGGACAGGGATATGCTCTGGACGGTTTTTGACAGGGTTTTCTACGATCATCCAGAGATGTACTATCTTATGGAAGGATATAGCAGGGTTCATGGAAATACATCATACGTGTTGGGAATCCGACCTATGTATGCTGATATTGCGCAGGACGCTGATGCCCAGATCCGATTTGACGCGGCGGTTAATACAGCCCTGGCACAGACAGAGGGGCTGACTGATCCAGTGGAACAAATGCTGGCTTTATATAATTACCTGATCCGTACTACCGCTTACAATTATGATGTGGCGATTGGTCAGCGTGACAATGCCCCCAAAGAGGCTTGGACTGCCTATGGGGCGTTAGTTACTGGGGATACCGTGTGCAAGGGTTACGCAATGGCCTGGAAGGTGCTAATGGATCGAATAGGGGTTTTCTGCCTCGTTGTTTGCAAGGGGGATAAGAGCCATCTATGGAACATGGTTTGGGTGGACGGGGAGTGGTATCATATTGATGTGAATAGAGGCAACAACAATGTCCCTGTCTTGCGGGGGCGATGTACCTATACGGATTTTTTGGTGACGGATGACATCATGATCAAGCATAAAAGTTGGTTCGTTCCTGGGACATCGTACCGGGATGTGGGGTACTATGACATGTTTCCGGCCTGCATAGACCAGAGATTTTCAACACGCTGGTTGTTCCGTCAGGAAAACATTTTCTATCCTATGTACCATGATAAATTCGGGCAGTACTATTATATTCAGCATAAAAATGCCAAGACAGCAAAGCTGTGCTGTGGGTCGTTGTCTGGAAAGGAAAAAGAAATTGCTGATTTGTCGCCATATACGGTGCCCTTTGGCAGTGGATACCGTATATCTGGCGGTGTGGTTTGGGCAGAGGGCTGTCTTTATTACGTCAGCATGGAGTTAGAATTAATGCGATATCGCCTATCTGACGGGGAGAGTATTTCCTTGGGCAGCATTCCCTTTATACCACAAGATACAAAGGATCAATCTTTTGATAAGAGGTATGATGGGGTTAGTCTGCTGTTCGATGCGCATTCCGGTGTGCTTTCTGCCCAGTCCCGCAACCAGGGGATTGAACTGAAAACTTGGCAGATAGCCCAGCCCCAATAGGGCGACAGGTTACTGATGTACCATATAGACATTGTATGAGGAAATGCCAGCTATCCTATAATCATCTCTAGAACCGACCACCCATCCGTGGTCGGTTCTTTTTCTAATATGCCACCAACCGCTTTAGAATTATTTTCTTGCCTCTTTCTTTTATTGGGGTGGAATCTGTTTTCACTGCATGACGAAAATCAGAAAAAAATTGCGGTTTTGGAATATGATATGGTATAATATCGACAGATATTATACCAGCACCGATTCGCGTCCGACGGAGGGAGGACAATTACTTTGGTGAATCGTGTTCGCTCCTACGGAGCGATATATAATATCGATAGATATTATGTGTAGATGGATATTGATTGGAACTGATTTGTGTTCGCCCGACGGATCTACGCGATACGTGCGATCCACACTATAATGTGGAGGGAACTTTCTTTGGCGGATCAATTCCATGCAGGAAATGTGATTTTAAAATATGAAGGTTATAAATATCAACGAAAGGATAGGTGACTATTATGAGGAAGCATTATGAAAAAATGGTACAGGATGCGGACAAACGCGTTTTGCGTGCATTGCGTCTTCAAAATATGGAAGTTGGGAACCCGCAGTACGGCGGGTTTATGGAGGAGGATGGAATATACCAGGCAAAATCGACGATCTATAAACTTTCTAACCTGGTGACCGCCTATCTGAACCAGGATTGCAAATATTACCATGACCCACTGGTATTTGAGCGGGTGGTTGCGGCGACGGATTTTGTCCGTCATGTGCAGCATGAGGATGGTCTGTTTGATTATGTGACCGGTAACTTTTATTCTGTACCGGACACAGCACTGTGTATCAGGAAACTGCTCCCGCTTATAAAATACCTGCGCAGCCAAACATTGACACCGCAGGAGAAAGAAATTCTTATGCGCCTGGAGGTTATTGTACATTCTGGTGCACAGGGACTGTTGGAAGAGGAAAATCCGGCACCGGAATGCCGCCTTATCCTTGCCGCAGTACTTGCAGCCTGTGGGAAACTTTTTGACTGTGATGAAATGATCCAGGCAGTATCCATATGTCTGAAGGAGGGAGTTGGCTGCAATGAAGATGGTCAGTTTGATAAAAGAACTACGGACAATGCAAACCGCCTGAATAACGATGCACTGGTGGTTCTTTCGGAAGCGCTTTCCGACCCATCCTACGAGCAGTATGCAATCAGGAACCTGAAGATGATGCTTTGCTATTGGGAGCCGGACGACAGTGTGTTCCAGGAAAGCTCCACGCGCTTTGGAAAGGAGCGGCTGATCTTTCCAAAGGATTATTATTATGTATATCTTTCATTGGGAATGCGCTATCAGATTCCGGAATTTTTGGCGATGGCCAACCATATTTTCTGTATGGTGGAAGAAAAACAAATATCTTCGCCAGATTTTTTGATGCAGATGATGAACCATCCGGATTTAATTGAATTGGAATATGACACGGAGGGGATTCCGACCAATTACCGGATGTTTTTCAGGGAATCGGGGATTGCCAGGGTACGCCATGGTGATACGACATATACCGTTATGAGGGGGAAAACCCATTTTCTATATATGCATTCCGGTTCAATTAAATTTGTAATGAAGCTTGCAGGCAGTTTTTATGAGCACCGCGCCTTCTGTGCCGAAACAATGGAGGAACTTTCCGATGGTGCCATCCATTTACATCAGACAATGCACGGCGGTTATGGTTTCCCATTTGGGAAAAAGCAGGAAGGAGAATGGTGGAAAACCGATTCGTCCATGAAACCGCGCAGGGAAAGACCGGGGATGGAGATTGATGTTGTTATCCGCGAGGAAGGAGAGGAACTGGTTGTGGAATTAAAAGTGTCCGGGGTAAAAGGTGCACCGTGGCGTGTGGAAATGGCATTTGCAGGGATTGACCGCATTGTGAACGGGCATATGGATATTGCTGTGAGGGGAAATGAGAGCATTATTGTAAAAGATTCTTATTTTGAGGCATCCAACCAGCTAAATGGCCTTGTGATCGGACCGGCGTTCGGCACACACCGTTACACGGAAGGGCGTGAAGAAGGCGGTGCTAGGATTTCAGGGGCGGCGAAGGTCTATTTTACAGATGATACGGAATTTTCCCATACCGTGCGTATCCGGAGAGTATAGGACACTTATATATGTCCGGGAAAAAACACTTGCTTTTTTTCGGGGAATCATGTAACATGGGAACATAGGAAACCGGAGCAAAGTTTTTTCAGACTTTGTTTTGTGGAACCGCGCAAGTGCACGACTGGCGGAAAACAGCTTATGGCTGTGCAGGAAGACCTGCAGGGAGTGCATCATGATTAAAAAGCCGACCGCCTGGGCGAATTGCATATTGCTTTGCGCCCAGGCTTTTATGCGCCCGAAGGGCGCATTGGCGACACGAAGGGCGCATTGGCGACACGATAAGCTATTTGATATGCAATTTATACATATCCAAATTTGAAAGGTGGTATTTTTATGGAAATTTTATCGCTGAAGCAAGAACTGGAAAACAATGCATATCCGGGCAGGGGGATTGTGATTGGGTGCTCGGAGGATGCGAAATATGCGGTGGTTGCCTATTTTATTATGGGCAGGAGCGGGAACAGCCGCAACCGTGTATTTGTTACCGAAGGGGAGGGGATCCGTACACAGGCATTTGACCCGTCAAAGCTTGAGGATCCGAGCCTGATTATCTATGCGCCGGTGCGTGTGCTTGGCAACAAGACGATTGTTACCAATGGCGACCAGACGGACACGATTTATGAAGGAATGGACAAGCAAATGACCTTTGAGCAGACCCTGCGCTCCCGTGAGTTTGAGCCGGATGCACCAAACTATACGCCGCGTATTTCAGGTATAATGCATCTTGAGGGCGGCGGCTATAATTACGCCATGTCCATATTAAAGAGCAATAACGGCGATCCATCCTCATGCCACCGTTATACTTTTGCCTATCAGAACCCAAAAGCGGGCGAAGGGCATTTTATCCACACTTATATGCATGACGGCAATCCGCTGCCAAGCTTTGAGGGCGAGCCGAAACTTGTTTCGATTTCCGGTGATTTGGAAACTTTTGGAAATATGCTCTGGGGTGCTTTAAATGAGGAGAACAAGGTATCCTTATTTGTGCGCTATATTGATATTGCAACAGGAAAGTACGAAACAAAAATTTATAATAAAAATCAAAATTAAAACAGCATATCACCGTAGAGCCTGGGAGGGATTTTTTGGAGAGGGGCGGAGAAAAAATACCTCCGTGGAAGGGGGCTTTATGGGGATATGCGGAACTTAAAAAACAGCATATCACCGTAGAGCCCGGGAGGGATTTTTTGGAGCAAGGCGGAGAAAAATACCTCCATATAAAAGGGGCTTTATGGGGATATGCGGAACTTAAAAAACAGCATATCACCGTAGAGCCCG